>DATCIC010000094.1:0-2605 GCA_036508025.1 Rhodoferax sp.
TGCCCCGAATCGCCCAGATGTCGGCCACGCCCGACAGCACCGGCTCCAACCGGGTCAGCAGCACCAGCACCTGACTCACCCGACCTTCAGCCAGCTCCATGCGCGCCAGTTCGCGGGCAATGGCAGCCACCACCGACGGGGAGCCAGGCGGCGCGCCCGCCAGGTTGGCACGCTCGGCCAGCGTCAGCGCTTCATGCAACAGATCAATGGCCGCAGAGCGCGAACCGGCGTTCCACAGTTGCTGGGCTTGTGCCAGCGCTTCCTGCGCGGCGGGCGCTCGGGCCGAGCCCGGTGGCGCGGCTGATGTGATCGCTTTGGTCACCGCAGTCGGGGCTGGCGCTGCCTCACTCGGGGCGGCGGGTGCCATGGTCGGCGCAGCGGTGGCGCGCGCAGTGCCAGCGACCGGGGGCCGAGGCACCACCGTTGGACTGGGCGTGTGCTGCAGAAAATTGTCCATCTTGAGCGAAAAATCAAGGTAGGCCGCGACGGACCTGGGCGCAGGCACGGCGACTGCTACAGGCAGACTGGCCGATTCCGGGCGAGGCACAACCGCCGGTTTGGTGGCCACACTGACCGGCGCGGTGGGCACCGCAGGCGGCGCTGCCGTCACGCTGCTTGTCGCCAGGGGGGCCGGGCTTGGCACTGGTTGCTCAATCGATAGCGCCTTGGTGATGGCGACTTGCCGTGTGAGCGCAGCCGCAGGCTGCCGCGCAGCGCTTTGATTCAGATACCACCAGGCTGCCACGCCCCCCACGGTCAGGACCGCCGTCACCAGTTGCAGCGTGCGAGCCAGCGAGGGCGCCTGGCGCCCCGGCGGCTCAGTACGCTTGACGCTCAGTGTATTTCGCGCCGCACCGGCGCGCGCCTCCACCCCCTGAGCCGGGGTCGAAAACGGTGCCGGGCCGCCCGTCTGGCGGCTGTCCAGGTCACGCAACATTTTGTTGATCACACTCACAGCGCTGCTCCCTGCTGATCATTCTGAATCTTCTGGGCCGTCCCGCGTGACTTCCAGGGCAGCCAGCGCGCCAGCCAGGACACCGGTGCCAAGGCCCGGACGCCGGGCGTGTCGCCAGCGGCCAACTGCACATGCTGCCGGCTGACGCGGTGCAGATTCTCACCATAGGCCAGCATCAGACATTTGTGCGCCAATATGTTCACCAACCGGGGCACACCGCCACTCAGGCGCGCCAGCAACTGCGCGGCCTCCAACTCAAACACCTGGGTATCGGTGGCCTCGCTCAAAGCAGCCGTCGCCAGGCGATGCGCCAAATAAGCCGGTACGCCGTGCGCCGCCATGGGGCCGAGGTATTCGCTGAAGGTGATGCGCTGCAGCAGTTGACGGATTTCGGGGCGCGACAGCTTGACATCAAGTTCGGGCTGCCCCAACAACACCAGTTGCAGCAGTTTGCGCTTTTCGGTCTCCAGATTCGACAACAGGCGCAAACTCTCCAACGTGCGCACGGGAATAGCCTGCGCCTCATCAATGCACACCACAACCCGTTGACCCGCCTGGGCGTGCCTCAACAGACAGTCCCGCAAAGCGTTGTGCACCTGGTAGCGGGTCAGTTTTCGACCCTCCAGGGTCTGTAACACGTCAATGCCAAGCTCTTGCATCAAGGTCATCAGCAAATCATCAGGCCCCATATCTGGGTTCGGGATGTAGGCAGTGACACACTCGCCCTGCAGCGTCTTGAGCAACTGTCGACACAGCACGGTCTTGCCGCAACCAACCTCGCCGACAATTTTCAGAAAGCCCTCACCACTGCGCAACGCCACCAGCAGCATGTTGAGCGCAGCCTGCGCGCCGTCATGGGCGTAAAAGAAGGCACTGTCGGGCGTGATGGAAAACGGCGCCTCACGCAGCGAAAAATGCCGCAGATACATCACTGCACGGGGGTTTTGACTGCGCCTTCTTGCACCGTGCCGTCAATGCGGATCACGCGCGCGCGCACGGTTTCCATGTCGTCGAGCGCCGCACGGGTACGCCGGGTTTGCGCTTCCCAGTCCTGCGCGGTGCGGATGATGGTGGGCTTGATCAGCACCACCACTTCTTTTTTTCGACCGGTATTGGCGTGATTCCCCAGAAGTGTTCCGAAAAACGGAATATCACTGGTACCAGGCAAGCCCGAGGACGTGCGGTTGGACTCGATCTGCATCAGGCCGCCAATGGCCACAATGTTGCCGTCCTGAATGCGCACCAGGGTGTCGGTCTCATTCATGCTGCTCGAAGCCAGTGGCAACACGTAATTGCCGGCGCTGCCCAAGTCAATCTTCTTGGCTTTTTCGCTCACTGTGGTCACCGACGGATGAACGTGCAGCATGATCTTGGTGCCGTCATCAATCTGCGGTGTCACGTCGAGCGAAATGCCGGAAAAGAACGGCGTCAAGGTGATGGACGGCATGGTCGCGGTCGCGGTCGAACCTGTCGTGACGGTCGACGTGATGCCGCCCGATACATTGGTCACAAAAAAATCTTCAGCCCCGACCTTGAGCACCGCCTTCTGGTTGTTCAAGGTGGCTATGCGTGGGCTCGAAAGTATTTGCACGTCGCCCTGGGTTTCCAGAAAGCCGAGAACCGCTTGAAAACCATCGGTGGCAAAGGCCA
>DATCIC010000095.1:0-5910 GCA_036508025.1 Rhodoferax sp.
GCCGGGGTGGCATCTCCGGTCTCGGTGCGCCGTGCGGCACCCAACCCTTGCGGCAACTACCTGGCCTATTACGCTCAATTGCGCGATCACCTGTGCGGTTTGACCCCCGAGCCGCCGGTGAGCGCCAGAGATGTGCGCGCCGTCATGCAACTGCTTACCCTGGGTGAGCAAAGCGCTGCGCAGGGTCTGTTTTTGGCGGTGCCGGTTTGAAGTTGAAGTGCAAGTTACTGCATTTGAGCCTGACGGCGAGTGAAGAAATCTCACAAACCGCTATCGCTTGCCATCGCGAATGAAGTGGAACTTGATTCTGATCACTTTGAGGCCATGAAGGCGATGCCATAATGAATCTACCGCTTGTAGATATGGTAAATGCGTTCAATAAGTCTCAGGGTTAAAGTCAGCCTTTATCTGTTCATCGCTCTTTCAGCGGCGGTGATTGCGTTCACTCTGCTCATCATTGAGCAGCGGAAGGAAGACATGCAGCACGAGGTTGCCCGACATGTCACACAAATTTCCGACGTCATAGTCGCGAGTACCCGCTATGCGATGTTGGTGGATGAGCGTGACATCGCTGGCAAGATCATTCAGGATATTGGCAAGAAAAAAGGTATTGAACGGATCCGGGTGATCAATAAAGACGGCACCATCATTCATTCAAACCGGACATCAGAGGTTGGGCATTCGGTTGAGCAAAAGGATGAACCCTGTGTTCAATGCCATATGACCAGTACACCCCTGAAGCAAGTCTCAGACGATAAGCGCTGGAAAGTCATTGAAACCCCTGGGGGGCACCGAGTTCTAAGCGCCATGCACGCCATACGCAACGAGAGTTCATGTTCGTCGGCTTCCTGTCACGAACATTCTCCAAGTCAGACGGTGCTTGGCATCGTGGATATTGCCTATTCTCTCGATGAGATCGATGCGTCAATGAAGTTGCATTCCATTCGCTTGGTTGGCATGTCGATGGGGTTCATTTTCATTTTTGCCGTCAGTATTGGTGTTTTACTTCGGCGCCTGATCTATGTGCCCCTGAAAGACCTGGAATCCGGTGCCAAGAAGATAACCTCTGGAAGTTTTGACCACGATATTCCGGTTCGCAATGACGATGAATTTGGTCGCGTCGCGGGGTCGTTCAATCATATGACTCATGCGCTCCGCCAATCGAGAACCGAGATGCAGGAACTGGTGCAAACCCTGGAATCAAAAGTCACAGAGCGAACACGGGAACTGCTGGCTGCCAAGGCCGAGGTCGCACAGGGAGAAAAACTGGCCTCGATCGGCGTGCTGGCGTCTGGCATTGCACACGAATTAAACAATCCTCTGACCGGCGTGCTAACTTTTACGTCCCTGATGCGCAAGAAAGCGGCCGATGGCAGTGAGGATGCTGCGGACCTGGACTTGGTGATCCGCGAGACCAAACGGTGTGCCAGCATCATCAGGCGCCTTCTGGATTTCGCACGGGAAAAGGTGCCAGTAAAAGGATTTTTCAACCTGAATCAAGTGATTGAAGACACTGTGCGTTTTGTTGAACGGCCAGCGTCCTTGCAGCAGATCGAGATCACATCTGATTTTGATCCTGCGTTACCGCAGGTCTGGGGTGACGCTGATTTGATCAAACAGGTCATTCTGAATTTGCTTGTCAATGCACAGCAAGCCATCGAGGGCAAGGGGCGCATCACGGTAGCAAGTCATCCTTGCCCGGCCACGACTTCCGACAAGCCTGGAGTCAAATCGCTTCCAATGGTTGAATTTACCGTGACAGACACCGGGTGCGGTATTCCGCAAGCCAACCTTGAGCGCATTTTCGATCCGTTTTTTACATCCAAAGAGGTGGGCAAGGGAACGGGGCTGGGCTTGTCTGTCAGTTATGGCATTGTCAAAGCCCATGGTGGCAAGATCAATGTCGAAAGCGTGGTTGGAGAAGGAACTACTTTTCACATCCTTCTTCCTATAACGTCCCCTTTTGATGAAGCCGAATCCCAGGCAGTGGAGAGTACCCCATGAGTGCCAGAATATTAGTTGTCGACGACGAAGAGATTGTTATAAGAAGTTGCGTGCGCATACTTAATGACTTGTATACCGTGGACTCTGCGCCGGGCGGCTTTGAGGCCTTGAAAAAAGTCGATGAGACAGCCTACGATATTCTCATTCTCGACGTCATGATGCCCAAGATGGACGGTCTTGAGGTCTTGCAACATGTGAAGGAAAGGCATCCGGAGATCGACGTCATCATGATGACCGGGTTGTCCGAGATTCAAACGGCTGTCAAGGCCATGAAACTGGGTGCATTTGACTACCTTTCGAAGCCCTTCGATCCAGATGAACTCAAGCTTGTGGTAAATCGCGCCCTGGAGCGGCGGCAACTGATGCAGGAGAATCGCAAGCTCAAGACCGAAGTCAGCTCAAAATATCGTTTCGAGAATATCATCGGATCCAGCCCACCGATGCAGGCCGTATTTGGCCTGATTGCCAAGTGCGCACCGACGAACAGCACCGTGCTGGTCACCGGGGAAAGTGGCACCGGCAAGGAAATGATTGCGCGCGCCATTCATTACAACAGCTTGCGCAAGGATCAGCCATTTGTCACGGTTGACTGCAACACGCTGAGTGAGAACCTTTTGGAAAGTGAACTTTTTGGGCACACCAAGGGATCCTTTACCGGGGCCGTGGCCAATAAACGCGGCATGTTCGATGTCGCCAACAATGGCACACTGTTCCTTGATGAATTTGGCAATATCCCGCTGTCAACCCAAGCCAAATTGCTGCGGGTGATTCAGGAGCGTGAATTCAGGCCGGTCGGCACTACCACCAACCAGAAAACCAATGTCCGGCTCATTACCGCGACCAACAAGGATCTCAAGGCGATGGTGGCTGAAGGAACGTTCCGTGAGGATCTTTATTACCGCATCAACGTTTTCCCGATCCACTCTCCGGCGCTAAGAGAGCGCCGCGATGATATTCCCGCACTGGCCTATCACTTCTTGAAAATTTTCTGCAATGAACTGGAAAAGCCCGTGTCAGAGATTTCAGACGGCGCGATGAGTCTGCTGATGAACTATAGCTGGCCAGGTAATGTGCGTGAACTTGAAAACACCATGCAGCGGGCAGTGATCTTGTCGTCTGACGGCATCATCCGTCGGGCGCATCTGGCCAACATAATTGACAATTCTCCCCGGCTCGATCTTGACGTGCCTCGTACCAGCGATGAACTCAAGAGAATTAAAAAAATTGCCAGAGAAAAGTCGGTTGAGGAAGTTGAGAAGCTGTTCGTCCAGGAAACATTAAAAAGAAACGATTCGAACGTGACCCGTAGTGCTGAAGAAACCGGCATGCAGCGCACCAATTTTCAAGCGCTGATGAAAAAGTACAACATTCGGGTCCGGGATACCGAATACGACGACGGCGAACCCGAACCCATTTAATCTGATGTGATTCCCCGAGGCGAAGTGCGCTAGGCCTCGCTAAAGTTCATCAAGAAGCCGCGTCGGGTTTCGGCCCGTCTTCTATTTCCTCGTAGCCGGTGATCATGGCTTTGAAGTGTGCCGATGGCGTGTGGCCGAGGCTAGCCAGATAGACATGCACAATGATGAATCCGCTGAACACGATGAACAGTAAAACGTGGATGGTGTCCACCACCCGCACGCCACCAAACGTCTCCACCAGGGCGGAAAATCTCGACACATCCCAAAGTAGCACGCCGGTAAAAAACTGCAGGGGCACGAGCAACATCATGATGATCTGGTACATCATGCTCTGCAAGGCATTGAATTTGCGATAGGCGCTAGGGTGATGCGGGTTGGGGTCACCCTTGAAGATGCCGTAGCCATAAAACTGCATTTGCCGGAAGCTGGCGCGAAAATACTTCATCGGGCTCAGCTCGGGGTGGTAAACCTTGATCTTGTCTGTGAAAAGATAAAAGCCCAACCAGATGAAGAAGTTGGCGATCAGCACAAAGCCAATCCAGTTGTGGGCGACTACCGCCGTTCTGAAGGACACCAACTGCATCAGGTCCAAATACCTGATCTGCAGACCGGTCGCAATCAATAACACGAAACCAAAGGCGTTGGTCCAATGCCAGATTCTGACCGGCAGCGGATTGATATAAAGCTTTTGCATGGCTAACTCCTGCTATTTAGTGGTGTCATCATCAGAGCGACGATGAGGGGTTGAATCTTGTGCGTCGGCCTGCGCACGTGCAGCCTTCTTCTCGGCTTCGAGCTTGTCCCGCACGCCTTTGAATAGTCGCTTGATCGTCATGTGGCCAATGGGCACGCTGATGGCACCGAGCATGACCACGAGCAACAAATAGTCGAGCAGCTTGATCCGCGTGCTGCCAATGGCGTAGAAACCACGCACAGACTCGGTGGCCAGCAAAGAGGTCAAGACGTCCTTTTGAACACCATGGCGTATCGGCCTGCCGTCTGGGCCGGCGATGGTCAGCGTGACGCTTTGAAACGGCGCCGCGCCTTTTTGGTGGCAGACGTTGCAGTCTTTGATGGCCTTGGATTTCTCGCTCAACTGATGTGCCTCCACACCCGAAAGAACCTCCAGGCGGCCGCGCAAGACGGTCTTACCTTGGCTGCCTTCCTGGTTGAATTCTTTCAGCAGACTCCACAAGGCCCGCTCATCGAGTCCCATATCCTTGGCGTCGGCAGCCAGGGTCAGTTTTTCAAACTGCGGCACCCCCGTCTTTTCAGAGACTTGTTTCATGGCTTTATTGTCATAAAGCCGGAGATTGACCCGGCGCTGCGCAGTCGGTGCATGACAAACCGGGCACGAGATCGCCTCAAAGTGGCGCGCGGCATTGGGTAACCAGTCTTTATGCTGGTTGACTGCATTTCCATGGCAAGAAAGACAGGCGTCCTTGACGCCGCTGCCCAAGGACGCCGCTTTGACATTGTGGGCTTTATGGCAATCGGCACAAAGAGGGGCAGTTTTGCCATTGGCAATTCGCGCCAGTCCATGCACGTCCTTGGCATAGGCTTTAAAGATATTCTCGTGGCAGTTCGCACAGGGAGTTGCTGTGATCGGCCCGACAGTTTTCGTGGAGCGAACCGTATGCGGATTGTGGCAATCCGAACAAAGTGGCGCCTCTTTGCTGCCATCTTTGATTAGTGCCGCATGGACGCTGTCTTCGTACTGCGTGAAGTTCTTTTTGTGGCACGCCCGGCAAGACTCGCGCATGCTGAGGGCGAAGTCCCGCTTGCTCTTGATAGGTGTTATCTTCTTGCCGTGGGTCTTGGCATCAAGGTCCGAGTGGCAGTCCTCGCAACTGGTTTCCTTATGCATGGACTCGACATAGGCTTTGGTGGAAATGGCAAGGGAAAGAATCTCTCCGCTTTCAAGCGTCTTTCCAGGCCCCACCTTGTCGTGGCAACTCAAGCATGCCAGTTCCTCTTTGGCCAATTCACTACCTTCGGCGTGAGCCTGCGTCCCAGCAACAGAAAACACCAACGCGAACAGGCCAAGCAAGACCAGGCTCTTTGGACGTGTAGGCAGAAGCCTACCGGTCAATGTGCACAATGCATTCATGGGAATTTCCCTCTGTTTTTAATTTTATCGCCTACAAAACTATCAAAGCAGATAGTTTTCCTTGATGGTGTTCACCTTACTTCGCGCGAGACTTCTTCAAGGCCTGCACGCCCATCCAGGCCAGCATGACGGTGCCGACGAGTGGAAGCATGACAGCATAGGCCAAGCCGATAAACGGCGCTGCCAGGAACAGGGCGATGTTCTTGAAGTTGCTCCTTTCCTCCTGTACTTCGACACGCAACTGTTCGACCGGGCTGGCCTGCAGCGTTGGAACGACGGTCAGCGCTGGTTGGAGCAGCGCATGTGCGGCGCTTTCTTCAATCATCTCCGGTGACAGCGGCTTGCGCATGAAATCCGACACGCCAGCAGCCTTGGCTC
>DATCIC010000096.1:0-3997 GCA_036508025.1 Rhodoferax sp.
CGCCACCAGCCGGGTCGCAAGCAGGCGCGCCGCGGCCACCGTGATCTGCTGGCCCAGGACGGCGCGCACGGCGAGCTCGAACCCGTCAAGCGCGCCGGGCACACGCAAACCGTCGCCCAGGGGGAAGCGCGCCTGCAGCAAACTGTTGATGGCGCCGGGATCGGCGTCCAGGTCGAACAGGGCGCGCACGCGTGCCATCACCCCGGGCAGCACATCCAGCAGGGAATCGCTCAGGCGCAGATCGACGCGGTGCTGCGCGTTATCGAATCTAGCCTCGATCCAGCCGGTGTAGCGCTTCTCAAAGGCTGAGACGGCCACGGTCTTGCGCAGGCTCAAGTGGTCCGCGTTCAGCGTGACGTCTTCGATGCCGGTGATCTGCCGCGTGGCAAAGAACGCGAGCATGGCACGGGCGTCGTAGGGCGGGCGATACGCCAGCCGGACCTGAAGGCCCGCAAGGGCGCCGCCCTGAGCGACGCGCGCGCCGGTGCGGCGCACTTGGCTGGGGTTAAGGGCGTAATGCTCTGCAAACGCGGCATTGAAACGCCGCACGCTGGCAAAACCACTGAGGTGCGCGACCTCGGTGACGGGCAGCGCGGTATCGGTCAGCAGCTGCTTGGCCGTCAGCAGGCGCCGCGTTTGCAGGTATTGCAGCGGCGAGACCCCCAGGGTCGCTGCAAAAATGCGGCGCAGATGGCGCTCGCTCACACCCAGGCGCAGCGCCAGTTGCGCCACGCTGGGCGGGCCTTCCGCCCAAGCCTCGGGGGTATCGAGCAGGCGCGCGGCTTGTGCGGCCAGAATGCTGCAGGCGTCCTGCATCGACCACGCGCGCGCCTCGGGCGCAAGGCCGAGGGTGAGCGCGCGCGGCGCGAGTTCCGGGCGGCAGCGCAGGCAGGGTCGAAAGCCCGCGCGTTCGGCTTGCGCGGCGTGGGTAAAGAACAGGCAGTTCTCGCGCTTGGGCGTACGCACGCGGCAGACCGGGCGGCAATAAATCCCGGTGGAGGTGACGCCGGTGAAAAAGCAGCCGTCAAAACGCGCGTCCTTGGCCTTCAGGGCGAGGTAGCGGGCGTTATCAATCGCAGTGGCGGCAGCGGGTGTCATGGCAACAATGATACGCAGGCGTTGGCGCCAGACTAGCCGTTTTCGGACCTGTCCCTGGGCGTGCCAGCCCCCCTACAATCTATTGCGCCCATCGATCCAACCCGTTTTGTCAGGAACCCCTTCATGAAGTTTTCAGCGTCCATTTTCAAAGCCTACGACATTCGCGGCGTCGTGCCGAGCACGATCAACGAGGCCCAGGCCGAAGCGCTGGGCCGGGCCTTTGGCACGGCGGCGCGGCGTGAGGGCGAGACGGCCGTGGCGGTGGGGCGCGACGGCCGCCTCAGTGGCGCGGATTTAGGCGCGGCCTTGATGCGCGGCCTGGTCGCCGCCGGGGTCGAGGTCATCGACATTGGCATGGTGACGACGCCGATGCTGTATTTTGCCGCCAACACGCTGTGCAGCAGCGGCATTCAGGTCACCGGCAGCCACAACCCGAAAGACCACAATGGTTTCAAGATGGTGCTGGCCGGGCGCGCCATTTACGGCGAAGAAATCCAGGCACTGCGCCGCATGATGGAAGACGAGTCCTGGGACTTGCTTGGCGGGGGTAAGCTGCGTTCGGTGGACGTGCTGGCAGCCTACCAGGCGCGCATCGTCGGCGACATCAAGCTGTCGCGCCCGATGAAGATCGTCGTCGATTCGGGCAACGGCATTGCCGGTGCGACGGCGCCGGTTATTTTGCGGGCGATTGGCTGCGAGGTGACGGAACTGTTCAGCGAGGTCGACGGCAACTTCCCGAACCACCACCCCGACCCCAGCAAGCCCGAGAACCTGCGCGACCTGATGGCTGCGCTGAAAACCAGCGACGCCGAAATCGGTCTAGCCTTTGATGGCGACGGCGACCGCCTGGGCATCGTCACCAAAGAGGGCAACAACATCTTTCCGGATCGGCAACTGATGCTGTTTGCGCGGGATGTGCTTCAGCGCGTGCCGGGCGGCACGATTTTGTTTGACGTCAAGTGCACGCAGCGGCTGGCGCCGGCGATTGAGGCGGCGGGCGGTGTGCCATTGATGTTCAAGACCGGGCACTCGCTGATCAAGGCCAAGATGAAAGAAATCAATTCGCCTCTGGGGGGCGAGATGAGCGGCCACATTTTCTTCAAGGAGCGCTGGTACGGCTTTGACGACGGCACCTATGCCGCCTGCCGCTTGCTCGAAATTTTGAGTCGCTCGCCCGACGCCAATGCCGTGCTTGACGCCTTGCCGACCAGCTTTTCCACCCCGGAGTTGAACGTCAAGTGCGCCGAGGGCGAACAGCACACGCTGGTCGCGCAACTGCTGGCCGCTGCGGCGGCGGCCATGAGCGCCAGTGCGGGCAGCGGCACTTTGACGGATGCGATCCAGGCCGGTGCCAAAGTCTCCACCATCGACGGTCTGCGCGTGGACTGGCCCGATGGCTTTGGCCTGATCCGAGCCTCCAACACCACGCCGGTGCTGGTGCTGCGCTTTGAAGGCCAAACGCCCGAGGCGCTGCACCGCATTGAAGCCACCATGCTGGAACTGCTGCGCAACGTCAAACCCGGCGCGGTACTGGACCAGGCCGCGCATTGAAGCTATTGATCGTCAAGCTGTCTTCGCTTGGCGATGTGGTGCACGCCATGCCTGCCGTGCAGGACATTCGGCGCGCTTGGCCGCAGGCGCAGATTGACTGGGTGGTGGAGCGCAGCTTTGCGCCGCTGGTGCAGCGTTGTGAAGGGGTGAACCGGGTCATTGCCTGCGAGCTCAGGCGCTGGCGCAAGTCGCCTCTCTCGGGTCAGACCCGCCAGGCCTGGCGCGCCTTCAAGTCCGAGTTGCAGCGCGAGCGCTATGACGCTGTGATCGACCTGCAGGGCTTGACCAAGTCGGCGCTGATCTCCTGGCTGGCGCGCTTGGCGCCTGGCGGCAAGCGCTTCGGTCTGGCGAACCAGACCGAAGGCTCCAGCTATGAGGCGCCCGCGCGCTGGGTGGCCGATGTGGCGGTGACGGTTGAGCCGCACTGCCACGCGGTGCTGCGCTCGCGCGAGGTGTGCGCCCAGGCGCTGGGCTATGCGGTTCCAACTTTTATGTCTTTTGGGCTTCTAGCCCCCGTCCTCATTGCGCAAGCAGCTATAAAGACTGAAGCAGTTGATGCCGCGTGTCCGAACGGCACGGTCGCCTTGGTGCACGGCACTTCCCGCGCCGACAAGCAGTGGTCGCTCGATCACTGGCGCAGTTTGGGCCAGCGTCTCAATGCCGGTGGCTACGCCGTGGCCTTGCCGCATGGCAGTGACGCAGAGCAGAAAACGGCAGAGCAGATCGCACAGGGCCTGGCCCATGCCGTGGTCTGGCCCCGGCTCGCCCTGGACGCCTTGAGCGACGCGCTCGCCACGTGTGCCGGCGTGGTCGGCGTGGACAGCGGTTTGAGCCACATCGCCGTGGCGCTGGACTTGCCTCATGTGCAGATCTACAACTTCGACACCGCCTGGCGCACCGGGCCGCTCAACCGGGTGCACCAGCGCAGCGTGTTTGCCCAGCCAAGTCCCACGGTGGACGCGGTCTGGCAGGCCTGGCTGGCGGTTACTGCTTCAGTGGGCGCGACCGACCGGGAGTCGGTAGCCAGGTCGGCCCCAACCTTCAAGGTGACGCTGTGACGCGCTTGCTGTACAGCCTTGTCATGTGGCTGGCGCAGCCATTTTTGCGTTTGAAGCTGCGTCGGCGCGGCGTGCAGGAGCCGGGTTACCTGCTGGCCATGGAGGAGCACTTTGGGTATTACGCGTCTGCTGCGCCGCCAGCAGATGGCAACACCATTTGGGTCCACGCGGTGTCGCTGGGTGAAACACGCGCCGCCGCTGTGCTGGTGGCAGGCTTGCGAGAGCGTCTGCCCGGCATGCGCTTGTTGCTCACGCACGGCACCGCCACCGGTCGCACCGAAGGCGTCCAG
>DATCIC010000097.1:0-2361 GCA_036508025.1 Rhodoferax sp.
CAAGCCAGTGCCCATCGATCAATTGCAGCTGGCGGGCGCCGAGTAGCGCCCGGGCGCAGGGTTAGAACGGTGCGTCAGTCGATGCCGGTGGGGCAACATTGGCATCAGCGGCCGTCCCGGCATCACTGGTATCAGCGACCTTATCTGCTGTAACTGACAGACCGCTCTGGCGCAGCGCTGCTTTTTCACCGGCGCTGGCAAATTTGCTGTACTTGCCCAGGATGCCTACCAACTGACCATAAACACGCGGGTTGCCGGCCATGCATTCGCTGTGCTCCAGAAATTCGGGCTCACCGGTGAAATTGCCAACCAGTCCACCGGCTTCGGTCACCATCAACGAGCCCGCGGCCACGTCCCAGGGCTGCAGGCCGGACTCGAAAAAACCGTCGGTGTAACCAGCCGCCACATAGGCCAGGTCCAGCGCCGCCGCACCCGGGCGGCGCAGGCCGGCGCAGCGCGGCATCAGGTCAGTCATCATGCGCAGGTAGCTCGGGAAGTCATCACCGGGGCGGAACGGGAAGCCGGTGGAGATCAGGCACTCCTGCAGGCGGATGCGCTTGGACACGCGCAGGCGGCGGTCGTTCAGGTAGGCGCCGCGCCCTTTGGTGGCGGTGAACAGGTCGTTGCGGCTGGGGTCATAAATGACGGCCTGCTCAATCTTGCCCTTGACCGCCAGCGCAATGCTGACGCAATAGACCGGAAAACCGTGGATGAAATTGGTGGTGCCGTCCAGCGGGTCAATGATCCAGACGAATTCGGAATCTTTGGCGCCGTGCTCGCGGCCTGATTCTTCCGCCCATATGCCATGGCCGGGGTAGGCGGTGAGCAGGGTTTCGATGATGGCTGCTTCAGCCGCCTGATCCACGTCGGTGACGAAATCATTCACCTGCTTTTGCGAGATGCGAACCGCCTCGACGTCAAGCGCGGCGCGGTTGATGATGGACCCCGCAGCGCGGGCGGCCTTGACGGCCACATTGATCATGGGATGCAGATTGGGGGAGGCCATATATATTTGTTAAGAACGGGGAGGGGGAACTGCCCGGCGATGCGGGCGGCGACAATAGTGCGATTTTATCCGCCCCGGTGATTTCCAGATTTTTGAGTCCATGCAAACACGTTTTATCCTGATCAACACCAGCCACGCCGGCAATGTCGGGGCTGCTGCCCGCGCCATGAAAACCATGGGTTTCACCGACATGGTGCTGGTGGCGCCGCGCTGGGCCAATGTGCTCAGGCGCGAAGAAACCATTCAGCGCGCCAGTGGCGCATTGGATGTGCTCAAAAACGCCCGCATTGTGGCCACGCTCGACGAGGCGCTGGAGGGCATGACGCATTTGTGCGCCACGGCCATGACGCCGCGCGACTTTGGTCCGCCCACGGTGACACCGCGTGAGCATTTTGAATCGCTCATTAAAAAAGAGCTTCTCACGCATAGCCAACGCGGGCTAGAGGCTGATTTGGCTTATAAAAATGAAATTGTGCCGGCGACTGCTGAAACGGGTCAAACTTCCGCTGCCGCACCGCCACAGCGCGGCATGGGCTTCCTGTTTGGCTGCGAGCGTTTTGGCATGCGCAATGAAGATGTTTACCGCTGTCACGTGGCCCTGAGTATTCCGAGCGACCCCCAATTTGGTTCGCTCAATCTCGGTGCGGCGGTGCAGGTGATTGCCTACGAATGGCGGCTGGCCTTGGGCGCATTTGCCGTTCAACCGGCGACCCTTGAGCCGGTGCTGGCCGATGCAGCCCAAGTGGCGGGCATGTTGGGGCATCTGGAGCGGTCGCTGCAGGCCATTGGGTTTTTGGACCCGCAAGCGCCCAAAAAATTGATGCCACGGCTCAATCAGCTGTTCAACCGGGCCGGTGTCACGCAGGAAGAGGTTCACATTCTGCGCGGCATTGCCAAAGCGATGTTGCAGAAAGCGGCGCGGCCCGACGCCCTGACGCCCGCTACGGCTTCTGTCAAAGGCTAGACTTCACGCATGTTTTCCCGAATTCGCTCCGACATTCAATGCATTCTTGAACGCGATCCGGCCGCGCGCACGGCCTGGGAGGTGCTCACCTGCTACCCCGGTTTGCACGCCGTGGCGCTGCATCGGCTGGCGCACTGGTGCTGGCAACACAGACTCAAGTGGCTGGGTCGCTTCACCTCACACATGGCTCGTTTTTTGACCGGCATTGAAATCCACCCCGGCGCCAAGATTGGTGAACGCGTTTTTTTTGACCATGCCATGGGCGTGGTGGTGGGCGAGACGGCCGAGATTGGCGACGGTTGCACCATTTACCAGGGCGTGACGCTGGGCGGCACTTCGCTTTACAAAGGCGTCAAGCGCCACCCCACGCTGGGTCGCAATGTGGTGGTGG
>DATCIC010000098.1:0-3822 GCA_036508025.1 Rhodoferax sp.
CCCAGCGCAGCCGCGAGATCATGGACTTGCTGTGGGGCCTGAACGTGGAGCACGGCATCACCGTGTTGATGGTCACGCACGAAGCCGACATGGCGGCCTACGCCAAGCGCATCGTGCATTTTGTGGACGGCGTGGTCGACAGCGACACGCGCAACCCGCACCCGGCCGGCCTGCATGAATCCGCCGTCGCGCCCGCCGTGCCCGCGAAACTGGAAACTGCCTGATGCTGCTCAACACCCTGCTGCTCGCCCTGCGCTCGATCCGGCGCAACCTGTTGCGCTCGTTCCTGACAATTCTGGGCATTGTGATTGGCGTCAGTGCCGTCATCACCATGGTGACCTTGGGCAACGGGGCCACACTGGCGATCCAGAATCAAATCTCTGGCCTGGGCACCAACCTGCTGCAGGTGCGCCCCGGCCAACGCATGATGGGCGGCGCCGGTGGTGCCCCGTCCTTCAAGGAAGTCGATGCCGATGCCATCGCCACCCAGATTGGGGGCATCGCCGCCGTCGCACCCGAGGCCCGCGCCGCTGGCACACTGGTCGCCAACGGCCGCAACTGGACCAGCAGCTTCATCGGCAGCAGCAACAACTGGCTCATCACCGGCAACTGGAAGATCGCGCAGGGGCGCGAGTTTTCCAACGATGAGTTAGTGGCCGGTGCCGCAGTCTGCCTGATTGGCGAAACCGTGCGGCGCGAGCTGTTTGGTAGCGGCACGGCCCTGGGCGAGCAACTGCGCGTCAAGCAGGTGTCCTGCACCATCGTTGGGCTGCTGGCCTCCAAGGGCCAGGGTGCCTTCGGCAACGACCAGGACGATATGGTGCTGCTACCGCTCAAGACCCTGCAGCGCCGCATCACCGGCAACACCCGCGTCAACACCCTGCTGGTGTCAATGACCGACGGCAGCGACCCCGAGCGTGTCAAGGCCGGCATCACCCAGCTGCTGCGCGAGCGGCGCAAGCTGGCGCAAAGTGATGAAGACAACTTCAATGTGCTCGACACCAAACAACTGGCCGACACCTTGTCGGGCACCACCAAAGTATTGACCACGCTGCTGGGCGCAGTCGCCGCAGTCAGCCTGCTGGTCGGCGGCATTGGCATCATGAACATCATGCTGGTGAGCGTGACCGAGCGCACCCGCGAGATCGGCCTGCGCCTGGCCATTGGCGCCATGGAGCGCGAGGTGCTGCTGCAGTTTTTGATTGAAGCCGTGGTGCTGGCTGCGCTCGGCGGCTTGATTGGCATCGTGCTGGCCACCGGTGCGTCTGTCGTGCTGGCGGGCGTGATGGACGTGCCCTACGTCTTTAACCCGATGGTGAACCTGGTGTCGTTTTTGTTCTCGGCCGGCATTGGCGTGCTGTTTGGCTACTTCCCGGCGCGCCGGGCGGCCCGGCTCGACCCGATTGAGGCGCTGCGGCACGAATAAAAAGATAGCTGCTCACGCTTATTTCACGGGGGCTGGAGCCTGATTTGTCTTAAAGTTTTTAGCTACGCGGCGGCCTGTGCCAGTGGCGCCCTGTAAGGTAAATTTCGATCTGCCCGGCCATGTGAAATCGGCCCCGCAACATACAAAGAAGAAAAGAAAAGGGGGCTGAGTTTCCTCAGCCCCCTTTTCCTGGAATCAGCTAACTTACTGGGCAGCTGGCGCAACAGGGGCAACAGGGGCAACCTTCTTCACGGCGCGGGCCTTATGAGCCTTTTTTACAGTGTGTTTCTTGACAGCAGCTTTCTTCACTTTGGGCGTGGTCTTCGCAACGGGAGCCGTCGCACCAGCATCATTCGCAGCAGCAGGGGCCTGAGCAAACGACAAAGCAGCAACGCTGGAAAGCAACACGGTAGCGATCAGGGTCTTGATATTCAACATGGTTAGCACTCACTCTTAAAGCGACGGTCGTATGAGCTCCGACTGTCATAAGCGAGCCTGAATTTCTTTCGGGCTTGTGTAGACAACGCGCGACATCCAAGAGCGTTGACTCAGATACTTTTTTTTGCAGAGTCCGCCGACCATGCGCATGGGTATCGAGCCCAGGCAACCTAAGATAGCCCCTTTTGCAATTCACCCGGAAGTTTTTTCAGTTCCCTGGATTCAGGACAGGTTCCCTGATGGTCTTTCAATCAATCCCTATATTCAAAGAGACGCCCTCATGTTGAGTCGGTTTGGCATTCTGGTCATGCATCTGCTGGGGCGTTTGCCGCTGGCGTGGGTGCGGGCGCTGGGTTACGGCTTGGGTTGGACGCTGTACTTTCTGGCGCTGCCAAGGCGGCGGGTGGCCCAGACCAACTTGCGTTTGTGTTTTCCAGATCAGACTGCAGCGCAAATCCGGGCGCTGGCGCGTCGTACTTTTGTTCATTTTGCCCAGGCCTGGCTGGACCGGGGCTGGCTTTGGCATGGCGCGCCCGAGGTGACACGGCAGCGCTTGACCCTGGTGGGCGCGGTGAGTGAACTGCACGGCAGTGAACCGGTGGTTATTTTTGCGCCCCATTTTGTGGGCCTGGATGCGGGCTGGACCGCGCTGACCGAGCAGCTGCCGCGGCAATTCACCACGATTTATACCAATCAGGCCAACAAAATTCTCGACGCCTGGATTCTGGCTGGCCGCCAGCGTTTTGGGTCGACCAGGCTATTTGGACGGATCGATGGCGTCAAAAGCATCGTGGCGGCGTTGCGCTCAGGTGATCCGCTGTATTTATTGCCTGACATGAATTTTGGCCTGGAAGACTCTATTTTTGTCCCGTTCTACGGCGTTTCAGCCGCAACAGTGCCCTCGTTAGCGCGCTTTGCCAAGCTGGGCCGCGCCAAGGTGGTGCCGGTGGTGACGCGCATGACGCGCCAAGGCTACGAGGTTGAAGTGATGCCGGCCTGGCCTGGCTTTCCAAGCGACGATGCTCTGGCAGATACCGCGCTCATGAACCACCGGCTGGAGTCTTATATCAACACCATGCCGGACCAGTATTTTTGGGTGCACAAGCGCTTCAAGGACCGCCCGCCCGGCGCCCCGGCGGTTTACTGAGTTTTATGCCATTTATGACGCTAGCCCCCGTCCAGCATACGTGAGCAGCTATTATTTTTGAATAAACCTTGACTCAACAGCAGCGCCGATCATTGGCGTGACCCGGATCACTTATTCATGCAAGCGCGGGCGTTGGCGGGTGCGCCCACTGCCACAGCAGCGTGGCCACTTCATCAATGCCCTGGCGCTTGGTGGCCGAAAACAGCCGCACTTCACCGCCACCAGCTTGCAGCTTCATGATGGACAGGGCTTTGGTTTGCTCGCTGCGCGTCAGTTTGTCGGACTTGGTCAGGACCACCAGAAATTTCAAACCCTCTTCAACCCGTGGCCGCACGATGTCGAGCAGGATTTCATCGAGCTCGGTCAGCCCGTGGCGCGGATCGCACATCAGCACAATGGCCTTCAGGTTGTCACGCGTGACCAGGTAGTTGGCCATGACTTGCTGCCAGCGAATCTTGTCCTGTTTGGGCACCGCGGCGTAGCCGTAGCCGGGCAAATCAGCAAACACCGCGTCGGTGACGCCTTGTTTCCCTAGAGAAAACAAGTTGATGTTCTGGGTGCGACCCGGCTTTTTGGAGGCAAAGGCCAGCTGCTTTTGCTGCGTCAGCGTGTTGATACAGGTCGATTTACCCGCGTTGGAGCGCCCCACAAAGGCAATTTCGGGCACGTCCAAGGCCGGCAGAAAGTGCAGTTGTGGTGCGGTGGTGAGGAACTTGGCGGTATGCAGCCAGCCCAACGCCACGGCAGCCGCGGCTTGTGTCGCAGGGTCCGGCGCAGGTTTTTGGGTGGCTAGAGCCGATGGGTTTGAATT
>DATCIC010000099.1:0-2212 GCA_036508025.1 Rhodoferax sp.
TGGCCGCTGCCGGGGGCGTGGTGGTGACGCAGGAGTTTCATCCCGAATACGGCAACATGATTGAAATTGATCACGGCAATGACCTTATCAGCCGTTATGCCCATGCGTCCAAAGTACTGGTCAAGAAGGGCGACTTGATCAGGCGTGGGCAGAAAATTGCCGAGGTCGGCACCACGGGTCGCTCTACGGGTGCGCACTTGCATTTTGAGGTGCTGGTGCTGGGCATTCCGCAAAACCCGCAAAAATTTCTGGCGGCCGGGCAAAACCTGGCAACGCATCAATTGGCCAAGTTGACGGCTGCGCCGCCGGCCCGGCCAAGCCGCCCCTGAAGTTGCTTGGCCGGGCAAAGGTAAAATTCCATCTTGGTTATCTCAGCGCTGCGTATTTCGTTCAAACGTTTGCACTTCGCGACAGTGACCCCATTTCATCCAGATTAATAAAAGGATTGCGCTGTTCTGTTGGCCCCAGTGGGCTGGCGGGCCGGTCTTGCATTCATGGCCACTAATATTCTCACCAAAATTTTCGGCAGTCGCAATGACCGCCAGCTCAAACAGTACCGCAAGAGTGTGGTGCGCATTAACGCCATGGAAGCCGAGCTTGAAAAGCTGTCTGACGATGCGTTGCGTCAAAAAACTCAGGAGTTCAAGGACCGGGTCGCAAAAGGGGAGTCCCTGGATGCCTTGTTGCCCGAGGCGTTTGCCGTGGTGCGTGAGGGTTCCAAACGCGTGATGAAAATGCGTCATTTCGATGTGCAGTTGCTCGGCGGTATGTCGCTGCACAATGGCAAGATCTCCGAAATGGGCACCGGTGAAGGCAAGACCCTGACCGCCACCATGCCGGTGTACCTCAATGCCTTGACCGGCAAAGGGGTGCACGTCGTCACGGTCAATGATTATCTGGCCAATCGTGACGCGCTTTGGATGGGAAAGCTCTACAACTTTCTGGGCTTGAGCGTTGGTATCAACCTGCCCAATATGGCGCGCGAGGAAAAGCAGGCGGCCTACCGCGCTGATATCACCTACGGCACCAACAACGAATACGGCTTTGATTACTTGCGCGACAACATGGTCTATGAGGGGGCCGACCGGGTGCAACGCGGCCTCAATTACGCCATTGTTGATGAGGTCGACTCGATCCTGATTGACGAGGCACGCACGCCGCTCATCATCAGCGGCCAGGCTGAAGACCAGACTGACCTTTACGTTGCCATCAATAAAGTGGTGCCCTTGCTGCAGCGCCAGGAAGGCGAAGAAGACATTCGCACCGGCGAAGGCGTCACCAAGCCAGGTGACTTTACCGTCGATGAAAAAAGTCATCAGGTTTTCTTGACCGAGCAGGGCCATGAGAGCGCTGAGCGCATCCTGTCCGAACTCGGGCTGATTCCTGAAGGCGCTACGCTGTACGACCCGGCCAACATCACGCTGATGCATCACCTGTATGCCGCGTTGCGCGCCAATCACCTCTATTTCCGTGATCAGCACTACGTGGTGCAAAACGGCGAGATTGTGATCGTCGACGAATTTACTGGCCGACTGATGTCGGGGCGGCGCTGGAGCGAGGGCCTGCATCAGGCGGTGGAGGCCAAAGAGGGGGTCGCCATTCAGCCTGAAAATCAGACCATGGCGTCGATCACGTTCCAGAACTACTTTCGCCTGTACGGCAAGCTGGCGGGCATGACAGGTACGGCCGATACCGAAGCCTATGAGTTCCAGGAAATCTACGGTCTTGAAACGCTGGTGATGCCACCGAACCGTCCGAGCCGACGCGAAGATCAGTTGGACCGGGTCTACAAGACCACGCGTGAAAAATATGAAGCGGCGATCAAGGACATCCGGGAATGCTATGAACGCGGTCAGCCGGTGCTGGTGGGTACGACCTCCATTGAAAACTCGGAAATCATTGCCGAGCTGCTGGAAAAAGAAAAGCTGCCGCATCAGGTGCTCAACGCCAAGCAGCACGAGCGCGAGGCCGACATCATTGCCCAAGCCGGGCGCTCAAAAGTCATCACCATTGCCACCAATATGGCAGGTCGAGGTACCGATATTGTGTTGGGCGGCAACGTCAGCAAGGACCTGGAAGCAGTGGAAGCGGATGAATCTCTGAGCGCCGAGCAGAAACAACAGCAGATTGACGCGATACAAGCGCAGTGGGTGCAGGAGCACGAAAAAGTCACGGCATTGGGCGGCTTGCGCATCATTGCCACTGAGCGCCA
>DATCIC010000100.1:0-4280 GCA_036508025.1 Rhodoferax sp.
GCTTCATCAACGTCTATGGCTACCGCTGGCATGGAAGGATCAAAGGATTTGGCGAGCAGCGCGCGCAGCAGGTGCTGGCCTGGCTGCGCATGCAGTACGAGCACCTCAATGTGCTCATCAGTGACAGCGTCAATGAACCCAAGTCACGCCGCGCTCTTAAGGATAAGGCGCAGGCCGCCTTGATGCTGATGGGCGCCGAGCCGGGCCCGGGTCCTTCCAGTCCATTGAGGCAGTTCGGACAGGGGACACTGGTGCAGTTGGGCCTGAGCCAGATGCAGAACTCCCCCGCTCTGGCAGGTGACACCGGTGAATTCAGAAGCCACATGGCCAATACCCTGGGGGCGACCAATGACTTAGATGCCGTGCACGCCTGGCTGGAGCATTACCAGGAAAAGCCATCGACCCTGCGCAGTTACCGCAAGGAGGTGGAGCGCTTCCTGCTCTGGTGCGCCCAGGAACTCAAGAAACCCCTGTCCTCGGTGACTTCACCGGACTGCCTGCGGTACCGCGAATTCCTCTCCAACGTGCCCGCCAGCTGGATCCACCCGGCGCCGGTGCTGCGCAGTGACCCCCACTGGCGAGCATTCCGTGGCCAGCCTGGCGCGGCTTCGCAAAAGCAGGCCCTCGTCATCATTCAAACCATGTACGGGGCGCTGTGTGATGCCGGCTACCTGGTGGCCAACCCGATGAGGGCGCTGATGAAAGGCTTTGACCTGCCGGCCTCAAAAGTGGACATCAAACGCTCGTTTACCGAAGCCGAGTGGAATCACGTGTTGCAGTGCCTGGATGCCATTCCCGATGGACCGGAAAGACTGCGGCTCAAATGCATTCTGGAGCTGCTGGTGAGCTCGGGCATTCGCCTGGAGGAGCTGGCCAAGGCCCGCCACCGCGATTTGCGCATTGAAGCTTTGGCGGACCTGCCCGAGACCTGGGTCCTGACGGTGACGGGCAAGCGCAATAAGACGCGCGAAGTGCCGCTGCATGATGAGGTGGTTCGCCTGCTGGCCACGCATGGCAAGGAATTCATGGAAGAGGACAAGCTCTGCGCCGACTCCAGCACGCTGCCCTTGATCCGCACCCTGCATGCGTCGGTGGCGCAATGGGGCCGGGGGGAGGGCGGCTCGCTGCAGGCTAGAAGTCTGTCCGACCACCCCGGAAGCGCCTTGTCGGCTGCTGGCATTTACGCGGTGTTGAAACGTTTTTTTACGCAAGCAGCCAAAACGGCAGCAGAGGCCGGCCTGGATCCGCGTCGCTTTGATAAAGCCAGTACGCACTGGATGCGCCACACCTTCGTGCGCCAGGCGCTGGTCGATGGCGTCCCGATCGAGGTCGTGAGTGAATTGGCGGGTCACGCCAGCATAGACACCACTTCGATCTATTCGACGCAGGAACTGGCCAGGAAGATACGGGCGGTGCAGGCGATGAAGAGAAGAGTGGCGGCCTGAGAGAGGCGCGATTTTGCGCCGGTGGCGCGACACAAGACATGGGGCCAACTAAAATCGGTCCATGTCCAAACCCGTCACCAAAACAAAGATTCTCCAAGACGGACTGCACTACCAGTCGAAGGTGAGCGGCTCCCCGTTCAGTGCCGCCGCTAGTTTTGGTGGGGCGACGATGTCGTGTTTCTTGTGCGGCACCCACCGGGTACGCACAAGCATGACAACGCGCAAGTTCATCGGAAAATCGCAGGCCGTCTGCGCACCCTTGTGCCAGGTGGCCAAAGAGCTCGCTGCTGCTTCTGTTGCCGCTGGCGGTTCTTAAGGCTTAAGCGCTTGAACAGCGCTGCAGTTGGAGGCAGCGCCCCTGCAGGCTCAGCTGCTCATTGATGTGCACCGAGTCACACCGCACGCGTGCGAAAAATGATCACAATACCGGCACTGGCAAAAACAACTTTGTCAGCGCAACAATAAAAGGAAATTAGAAAATGGCAACTGCGAAAAAATCGGCCCCCAAGGCTGCAGCACCTGCGAAAGTGAAGACTCCGGTCAAGGTGGTCAAGCCCGCGGCTAGACCTGCTGCAAAAAAGGCACCTGTGTCCAAGACCGCCAAGGCGATTGCAAAGCTGAGCAGCAGCATTGCCAAGCTGACCGAACGCAAGGACAAGATCCATGCAGAAATCAATGCGCTGCGTGAGCAACGTACGGCACTGAAAACCGCTCCAGCAGCAGCGCCTGTCCCTGCCGCACCGAAGGCGAAGATCGCTGCCAAGGCTGCTCCCAAAGCTGCTCCCAAAGCTGCTCCCAAAGCTGCAACCCCTGCAAAAGCAGTTAAGCGCGCTGCCAAGAAGTAAAAGTCTGTAGCGACATAGTCGTTCTTTGAAAAAGGCCCTTCGGGGCCTTTTTCATGTCCGCTCAACATTTGTGAAACGAACTAATTCCTTTACTTATTCTCTAGCAATTTCTTTACATTGATGTAGTTCGCATGGAAACATAGAAAAAACATCAATGAAATCAACTATTTGAACTAATTTCTTTACTGTCGTGAAACGTTGCCGCGAAATCTGTGGTTTTGGACAGGGCAGGGTGCAGGAAATAGACCTCCCGGTCACACATGAACTGAGCAATCTGCAGCCACGCATTCCATGATGCGACCATGACCGACTGTGGGAAGGAAGCGTGGAGCATAAATCACGAGCCGATGGACAAGAATCGCATAGAAGGCACTGCCGAGCAGGGCGAGCGGGCCAATAACCGCAAAGCTCTTTTGGTCAAAGTTCAGGTGATGTAAATGCGGCGGTTGTGTGATGAAGGAGTGCGACCCTTACCTGGGGATATCTCGCCTCATGCCTGAAAGGGCGACGGTGCAAACTGGAGCGAGAAGTCAGCAGAGGCCGTAGTAGTCCGAGGCGAAACCCAGCATGGGAGAAGACCGAAGGCGAAGGGCCAAACGAGAAAGAGAGTCTAAGGACATGGCGATGTCAAAGGTAATGCGTCAGATGCCAGCTTCGGCTGGGCGGGCCAGCGTAGCGTACGGTGAAGCCGGGCGTGATCTTGCCAGCGATGAAACCTGCGGCCCGGGCCATGACACCAAAGACACAGGAACAGCGCCAATGCAACCAGAGCCATCGCCCTTATTGCAGCAAGCGCTGACGAGAGAAAACCTGCAACAGGCATGGAGAAGAGTCAAAGCCAACAAAGGCGCAGCCGGGGTGGATGGACTCAGTATTGAGCAGACCGCCCAATGGATGCGGACAAACTGGCCCACGATTCGTAGCCAGCTACTGCAAGGCATCTACCGGCCCAGCCCGGTACGCCGGGTCATGATCCCCAAGCCCGAGGGTGGCCAGCGCGAGTTGGGCATCCCAACGGTGACGGACAGACTGATCCAGCAAGCACTGCTGCAAGTGCTGCAACCGAAAATAGACCCTACCTTCAGCCAGCACAGCTACGGCTTTCGACCCGGCAGAAGTGCGCACCAAGCAGTCAAAGCTGCCAAGGCGTATGTCCAGTCAGGTCGACGAGTCGTGGTCGATGTGGACCTGGAGAAATTCTTTGACCGCGTCAACCACGACATCCTGATTGATCGCCTACAGAAACGAATCGACGATGCCGGAGTCATCCGGCTGATCCGGGCGTATTTGAACAGCGGCATCATGGATGCTGGCGTGACCCAGCAACGTGAACTGGGCACGCCGCAAGGCGGGCCACTGAGCCCACTGCTGGCAAACGTCTTGCTCGATGAAGTGGACAAAGAACTGGAGCGCCGGGGCCACTGCTTTGCACGGTACGCCGATGACTGCAACGTGTACGTTCACAGTCACAAAGCGGGCGAGCGGGTGATGACCTTACTGCGCAGCCTGTACGCAAGGCTACACCTGACGGTCAACGAGACCAAAAGTGCAGTAGCCAGCGTATTTGGTCGCAAGTTCCTGGGTTATAGCCTGTGGGTCGCCAAGGGCCGGGAGGTCAAACTTCGGGTGGCAGACAAACCCATGCAAACATTCAAGCAGCGTATCAGGCAACTGACGTGCCGCTCGGGTGGGCGCAGCATGGCAGAGGTGGTGCAACGCTTGCGCCCGTACATGCTGGGATGGAAGGCCTACTTTGGGTTGTCGCAAACACCAACAGTCTGGCGAACACTGGACGAATGGTTGCGACACAGACTCAGGGCTATCCAACTCAAGCATTGGAAGCGCGGGAAAACCATCTTCCGTGAACTGCGCGCATTGGGTGCCAGTGCGCAGGTGGCTGCCCAGGTGGCGGGAAACGCCAAACGGTGGTGGCACAACAGCGCCATGTTGCTTAACATGGTGCTGCCAATTGCCTACTTCGACAGGCGGG
>DATCIC010000101.1:0-2258 GCA_036508025.1 Rhodoferax sp.
CCCAGGGCTTCCAGACCCACCTTCGCCTTGAACTCCGGCAGGTGCACGTTGCGTTTCTTCTTCGATTCACTCATTTGGATTGCCCGTTTCTTTCGACAGTGTCCTACTTAAACCACTGTCCCAAATTCCGGGTCCACTTCACACGACCCACGGCATGAACCGTCTGATCGTCGAAACGTTTGTCTCAAATGGCGAAATCAACTTCAGTCTTTGCCTGAGTGAAAAACTCTCCGTAAATTGTCCGGCGCAAGGCCATAAAGTCTGCACTTGTACGATCTCGTGGCCGCGGGAGATGAATCGGTACGATGGTTTTGATGGTGCCTGGTCGGGCCGACATGACGACCACTCGGTCGCCCAGAAAAATGGCCTCATCAATGTCGTGGGTGACCAGAATCATGGTCATCTTTTCAGCTTGCCAGATTCTCAATGCCTCGTTCTGCATCTGAATTTTTGTCAGGGCGTCGAGTGCGCCGAAAGGTTCATCGAGCAACAGGATCTGCGGTTGATTGGCCAGCGCGCGGGCAATGGCAACCCTTTGAGACATGCCTCCAGAGAGTTGCCCAGGGTAAGCCTTTGCAAAACCAATCAAGCCGACCAGTTCTAGGTGTTCATCGATGCGTTGCTGTACTTGCTCATCGGTCATGCCGTTGAGCCCCAGCGCGATGTTTTGCTCCACGGTCAGCCAGGGCAGCAGTCGATGCTCCTGAAAGACCATGCCGCGGTCGAGTCCGGGCTTGTGGATGGCCTTGCCACCGAGCGTGACGCGGCCCTGGTATTCGGTTTCAAAACCGGCAATGATGCGCAGCAAGGTGCTTTTGCCGCAGCCGGAGCCGCCGACGATGCTGACGAATTCGCCCTCGGCAATGGAGAGATCAATGTCGGCCAAAGCCAGCACCGGCCCCTCTTTTTGCTGGTAGGTTTTTGACACGCCCTGGATGAGTAGCGCGCCATCGGCAGCGCCCGATAAAGTGGTGTTCGTCATGGGTGTTTCCTAGCTGCCAGAGAAGGCCGTGCGCCAACTGACCAGGCGCTTTTCAAGAGCGCGCAAAAGATCGTCGGTCACTTTGCCAAGAACGCCCATCGTCAGCATGCCCGCGAGCACGATGTCGGTCTGCGATAACTGCCGCGCATCCATGATCAGGAAGCCGACGCCGCTGGATGCGGCGATCAGTTCAGCGGCGACGACACACATCCAGGCAATATTGAGTCCCAGGCGCAGCCCGGTCATGATTTGGGGCAGGGCGCCGGGCAAGATGACCTGGCGCACGAAGCGCCAGTGCGGCACTTCAAGAATGCGCGCCAGCTCGACGAATCGGTTGTCGGTCTGGCGAATGCCGTCAATGGTATTGATCAGAATGGGGAAGAAGGCGCCAATAAAGATGATGTAAATCTTGGCCCATTCGCCAATCCCGAACCACAGAATGGCCAGCGGAATCCAGGCGATGGGCGGAATCGGCTTGGTCAGCTGGATGGGCAATTCGGCAAAGCGGCCGAACGTGCGCGACAGGCCAATCGCCACGCCCAGAAACAGCCCGCTGGCCGCAGCCAGGGCAAAGCCTTCAATCACCCGCAAGGCGCTTGCCAGCACATGCTTGCCAAGCTCTCCGCTGGCCAATAAATCCCAGCACACCTCAGCCACACTGGTGGGTGATGGCAGGATCATTGGCCGGATGAATCCGATGGATGACAGCAACTGCCAGACGACCAACACAATGACGGGGGCCGACAGGTAGATGACTGCCAGTTTGCAGCGTGCGAGCAGATTCGTTCTTGGATTCGCCATGAGCTGCGATTATTTCTTGCTCAGTTCCTGCAGCAGACTCTGGTCCGCAAAGCGTTTGATGTCGACCGGTGTGCGCGAGAGTTTTTGCTCGCGCAGGAAGGACTCGGTACCTGCCAGTGCGTCGATGATTTCAGTGCTGAATTCGGGGCCGTACACGAATTTATCCAGCGAGCGGCGAATGATCGGCTCGGGCTGATTCAGCTCGGTTGCCACCAGCTTCGCAGCTTCATCCGGCTTGCGCCGAATCAGGTCCGCGCCGCGCTGGAAGGCACGCAATACTGCCTTGGCTTCAGCACGGTTCTTGGTCGCGAAGCTGTCGGTGGCTTCAATCACGGCGATGGCATTTTTCAAGCCTTTGCCATCACGCAGGATGCGAATGGAGTGCTCCAGCTCCAGCTTGCTCAGCATCGGCTCCCACAGAAAGGCAGCATCGACTTCGCCGCGTTGCAGGGCGTTGTTCATGTCGGGCAGGGTC
>DATCIC010000102.1:0-6521 GCA_036508025.1 Rhodoferax sp.
AAGCTACCGCAGCAAAGAGGCCCTTCGGCGCCAGAGAGTTCAACTTGAAAACGACAAAGCAAATCGAAAACGTCAATCATCAAAAGACGGCGACAACCACACCAAGGAGCCAATGACATAGACCACTAAACAACGACATTCATCCCCCTAAACCGGCCAAGATGATTGTCGCTGGACCGGCCATGCTGGTTGACGCCGTCCACAGGAGCCATCCCCTGTAGACTCAGCTGGCGCATCAGGCGCTGGATGCGCTTGCGGTTGACCTGGTAAGGACACTGGAGTGGTGTGTGATCAGTCTGTGGCTCTCAATGGACTCAACGCAGCCAAAGACTATCCTGAGCATTTGCCCCGGGTCAGGTTCAAGGATCCAACGGGCAAGACGCTGATATTTTTGACCAACAACACGGCACTGCCCGCGCAGGTGATTGCCCAGCTTTACAAGAACCGCTGGCAGGTCGAATTGTTCTTCAAGTGGATCAAGCAGCATCTGCGTATCAAAACATTTTTGGGCACCAGCGAGAACGCGGTGAAGACGCAGGTTTGGTGCGCCATTGCCACTTGCGTTTTGATCGCCATTGTCAAAAAAGAGTTGCAACTGAGTCGCTTTCCACGCTTGGCTTCAATCAAATGACGCTCTCCTTTGGGTGTCCATGCACTTCGATTCGGATGCGCTTACGAGAACCCAGCCTCGTCGCAGTAGGCCAGCACGATCTGGCCCGCAGCAGCTTGCACACGGAGCCCTTCGATCTCTACCTGGGCGGATCTGAATGCGGCTTCGTCTCGTTTTTTTGAGCGATGCTCGTGTGCGTTTCTATACAAATTGAGCTTTCTTCAATGCCTTGGTTATCGTGTTCACATGCACCAATGTACCGCCGGTGGCGATGTGTTTGTTTGGCCAGCAGCGCCTTCGCCCGTTTGGACATCCGTGCAACAACGCCACTTTTGTGGGAAACCAATATAGGGACGGAACCATAAAAATACATATGTATTAAATTTATCCATAGGTAACTTTTAACTTGACGCTGCCGCGTTGTTCATAGTATCGTCTTTACGCTGGCATGGACAAGGCAGTGCTTGGTTTTGCTGTATTAAAACAATGGAGATTGAAAATGAAAAAGATGTGGTTTGTATTTCTAGGAATGATGGCAGTCGCTTCGTTCGCCTTCGGGCAGGAAAAAGACTATCCGAATCGCCCGGTTAAAATATTTGTCCCGCTTACAGCCGGCAGCGGCACTGACTCGTCCGCCCGGTTTTTCGCTCATCAGCTCGCCGAGATATTTGACCAGTCATTCGTGGTTGAAAACCGGACCGGTGCCAGCGGCATTATTGGCGGGGCGGCGGTCAAAAGCGCACCCGCGGACGGTTACACGATTTTTCTCGGTACTATTACGCCGCTCGGACTGAATCAAATCACAATGAAGGGGCCGTTTCCTTACGATTCAATTAAGGATTTAAAGCCACTATCAGGCCTGACACGAGGCATGAGTGCTTTCGTTGTACCGCCTAATTCAAAATTAAAGACCCTTGCTGATCTTGTCGCTACCGCCAAGACAGCCAAGCAACCGCCCAACGTCGGCACCTATTCAACCGCGTACCAACTTTCGCTCAATTGGTTTGCCAGCCTTGTGGGGGCCAAGTTCGAGAGTGTCCCATATAGAGGCGCAGCCCCTATCTTCACTGACCTGATGGCTAACCAGCTCGACTGGGCAATACTGGATTTAGGCGGTGTAGCCCCTCTATTAAAATCCGGCAGGCTCCGGGTGATCGCAGTGACAGGCGAAACTCGCAACCCGGAATTTCCGGATATACCGACAGTGAAAGAAAGCGGATACCCAGAATATGTGAATTATTTGTGGACTTCCTTTTTCGTCCGTACGGAAACGCCGGACGACGTGACAAACAAGCTTGCTAATGTGCTGCAAAAAATCTTGGCCTCGAATGAGGCCAAGGAATATGTGAAGAAGGTCGGAGGAGGGGAGTTAATGCCCTATACACCCGCCGTCATGCGCAAGGCTCAATTAGATGAGATTGAAAGATACCGGCGCATTGCCAACGCTTCCGGATTTAAACCACAAGAATAAGTCTATAAATAGTCCAGGCTTTGCATTCGGTTTAGGCTGGACTCTTCCTACAAACGAATGACCGCTCGTGGCGGCTATGTAGAGCTCTACATAATGACTGACAGGCTGCTGAAATACGCCCTTACAACTTTTCGTAAAAATATTTGCCCTCATAGAACGGCCTACAAGCGATTTTTTCGATGCCAGTAAGGGGTGGGAGACCATTATTAACGACGTATTTTTGACCTTGAACCGGTATTTCAGCAGCCTGTTATACGCACAGCCTATTCATCGAATTTGGCCACAGTTCCGCTGCCATGTGACAACGTGGTCTCATTGCACGCAACCAGTTTGAGAAAACCAACTACAGATCGTCAAGAACTTTAAAAGGATAACTATGGATTTGAATTTCAGTCCGGAGGAGGAACGATTCCGTCTGGAAGTGCGCGAGTTCTTCGCCAGTCACTTACCCAAGGACATCCAGGCCAAGGTGCTGGCAGGTAAACGCCTTTCTAAAGAAGATTATTTACGCTGGCATAAGATACTGTATGAAAAAAGATGGGTCGCGTCGGCTTGGCCAGTAAAATTCGGAGGGCCGGGTTGGAGCGTGGTGCAGCGTCACATCTTCAACGAGGAATACGCGGACGCCGGCGCACCTGTACTGCCGACTTTTGGATTGGTGATGGTAGCCCCAGTCATTATGGCGTTCGGCAACGCAACACAACAGCAGTATTTTCTCCCGCGGATATTGTCCGGTGAAGACTGGTGGTGCCAAGGCTATTCCGAACCCGGAGCCGGCTCGGATCTGGCATCACTGCAAACGCGCGCCGAGCGGCATGGTGACCATTACATCGTCAACGGCCAGAAAACATGGAATACGATGGGCCATTATGCAGACTGGATTTTCTGTCTAGTGCGGACCAACCTGGAAGCGCGCAAGCAGGAAGGGATTTCTTTTCTACTGATTAACATGAAGACTGCGGGTATCACGGTGCGCCCGATCATCATGCTGAACGGTGAACACGACATCGACGAAGTTTGGTTCGAAAACGTCAAAGTGCCGGTGGACAATCTGATCGGCGAAGAAAATAAGGGATGGACCTATGCCAAGTTCCTGCTTGGGCATGAACGCACCGGCATCGCTGGCGTCGGCCGTTCGAAGCACCAGTTGAAGCTGCTCAAGGAAATTGCGCGCGGGGAGGTTTCAGGCGGGCGCCCGTTGATCGAGGACCAGCGCTTCCGTGACAAGATCGCACAAATCGAGTTGGAACTGATGGCGCTCGAGATTACTAATCTGCGCGTGATTTCATCGGAGCGAGACCAGCGCGCCCCCGGGCCGGAAGCATCGATTCTGAAAATTAAGGGGACTGAAATTCATCAAGCCATTTCAGAGTTGAAGATGCAGGCCGTCGGCCATTACGCATTGCCGTTTCCAGAAGAAGGAATGCTCGAATCCGAGTCGCATGGCGAGCCGACCGGACACGAGTGTGCGGCGACCCAGGCAAGCTACTACTTCAACATGCGCAAACTTTCGATTTACGGTGGCTCCAACGAGATACAAAAAAACATTATTGCCCAGATGATTCTGGGATTGTGAGGTAACGATGAATTTCAATTACAGCGCGGAGCAAAGCGAGCTCCAGTACACACTGCGGCGCTTTATCGCCAAGGAATACGGCTTTAAACAGCGTCGCGCAATCGCGCGTAGCGCGAACGGATTCAGCCGCGAAATCTGGCAGCAATTCGCCGAGCTTGGGTTGTTGGCGCTGCCATTACCTGAACAATATGAAGGTTTGGGTGGAACCGCCGTGGATACCATGATCGTGATGCAAGAACTGGGAGGCGCTCTGGTACTGGAGCCTTATATCCATACCGCCGTTGTGGCGGCCGGGCTTATCCGCGATGAAGGCAGCGACGTGCAGAAGAACAGCAGCCTGCCCAAGGTAGCCGCCGGCAACCTGTTGCTAGCGCTCGCGCACTACGAACCAAATTCGCGTTATGAAACTAGTCATGTTGGCAGCAACGCGACGCCTGCTGGCGCTGGCTGGCTTATCAACGGCCGCAAAGCTGTCGTGCTGGGCGGTTCGTCGGCCGACAAACTGCTTGTGTCAGCGCGTACCGCAGGCGAGGTACGCGCCGCCGATGGCATCTCGCTCTTTGTCGTCGCTGCGGATGCGGCAGGAGTGGTCATTCGTTCCTATGCTACCCACGATGGTCAGCGCGCGGCGGAAATAAGCCTCAACCAGGTACATGTTGGACCTGACGCTTTAGTCGGAAAAGCCGGACGGGCATTGCCCGCGATTGAGCGCGCGCTCGATTATGGGATTGCGGCACTGTGTGCCGAAGCGACCGGTATCATGCTTGCACTGAATGAAGTGACGCTGGAATACCTGAAGACGCGCAAACAGTTCGGCGTGCCGATCGGTAAATTTCAGGCTTTGCAGCATCGCATGGCCGACATGACGATTGCCGCCGAACAGGCGCGTTCGATGACGATGCTTGCTGCACTACGGGCCGATTCGACCGATGTCGGCGAACGCCGCAACACGCTGTCTGCGGCCAAGTCCTACATCGGTCAGTCTGGACGCTTCATCGGTCAGCAAGCGGTACAACTGCACGGCGGCATGGGGGTCACCGACGAGCTGAATGTCAGCCATTATTTCAAGCGCTTGACCATGATTAACTCCACTTTCGGTGACGCCGATTTTCATCTTGGCCGCTTCAGTGACGCGCTGCTGGCGGCATGATCGACTTGTGTGGACGACCATGCGACCGGAAGCGTGCGCCACATAGGGGCATCCCAGAAGCGGACATGGATGCCCGGTCGCAACTGGTTCTTGTTGCCTGCCGCAACTCGTTTATGACTAGGAAGTATATCGATAGAGGTGATTCTTTTACAGGAATGGAATGACGCAATGAGCATACGAGACAAGGCCTGCATAGCGGGCATTTACGAGCACCCCACAAGAAATGCGATTGATAAATCACTGGCGCAATTGCACGCCGAGGTCGCACGTGGCGCGTTGGAAGATGCTGGGTTGAGCAAGGACGATGTTGACGGCTATTTTTGCGCCGGCGATGCTCCCGGACTTGGTCCGTTGGCAATGGCGGACTACATGAACCTAAAACTGCGTCACGTCGATTCGACCGATACAGGGGGCTCGTCTTACCTAGTGCATGTCTCTCATGCGGCGCAGGCGATCGCCGCCGGAAAGTGCAACATTGCGCTGATCACGTTGGCCGGAAAACCGCGTACGAGCAAGTCGGCTGGTAGAGGGGGCGCCGCGACACCGGATGCGCAGTGGGAGGCTCCATTTGGCCCGGCTCTTGTTGGCCTTTATGCCATGTGTGCGAAAAGACATATGCACGAATATGGGACGACATCAGAGCAATTGGCCTGGATCAAAGTGGCAGCATCCCATCACGCTCAGTACAATCCGAACGCAATGCTGCCTGACGTCGTGACAGTTGAAGACGTCCTCAATTCGTCAATGATCGCCGATCCGTTGCACCGCATGGATTGCTGCGTCATCAGTGATGGAGGTGGCGCACTGATTGTGACTCGACCCGAGATTGCGCGCACGCTCAAACGGCCAATGGTTCGAGTGCTCGGCGCGGGTGAGGCTGTGAAGCATCAGATGGGTGGCGCTATCGACCTCACTTATTCAGGCGCTGTGTGGTCGGGCCCGGCAGCTTTCGCCGAGGCTGGATTGACGCCCGCTGACATTCAGTATGCATCCATCTATGACAGCTTCACCATTACTGTCTTGATACAATTAGAAGATTTGGGTTTTTGTCCGAAAGGCAAAGGTGGAACTTTCGTATCAGACGGCAATTTGATTTCCGGTGTCGGCAAGTTGCCCTTCAATACTGACGGCGGTGGCTTATGCAACAACCATCCTTCAAACCGGGGCGGCATCACCAAAATCATCGAGGCCGTCCGACAGCTACGCGGCGAAGCGCATCCAGCGGTGCAAGTCAAGGATTGCCACCTGGCGCTAGCTCACGGTACCGGAGGCTTGCTTGGCAGCCGACATGGTAGCGCAACCCTCATCATGGAGCGTGAATAATGAATGCCGATAATCAAAGAAAAATCATTGCGCCCGAACCAAATGTCGAGACCCAAGTCTTCTGGGATTCGTTCGCGAACGGCGTGTTTGCTTTGCCCGTCTGCACAGATTGCTGCAGGTCGCACTGGTATCCGCGCGCTCTATGTCCATTTTGCTTCAGTGATCGTATCGTATGGAAAGAGGCATCGGGACGTGGATTGATTTATTCGTTCACGGTAATGCGTAGAGAGCCTGTGCCGTATGCACTGGCCTATGTAACGCTCGACGAAGGCCCGACCATGATGACCAACATAGTCGATAGCGATCTGGAATCGCTCGCCATCGGGCAGATGGTATCCCTGGTCTTCCAGCCCAGCGACGGCGGCCCTCCGGTACCCATGTTCAAGACTGT
>DATCIC010000103.1:0-8159 GCA_036508025.1 Rhodoferax sp.
TGCGAGACCCGGCCCACATGCCAGAGCTGCACCACGATCTTGCCGCCGGCGCCGTGCACACTGTTTGTGACATGCCTCCAGCCTTCGAGTTGCTCGGAGCCATACAAGCCGGGCACGTCGGCATAGCCCTGGCCCTGATGGCTGATGGCGGTGGCTTCAGAAATGAGCAGGCCAGCGCTGGCGCGCTGGGTGTAGTACTCGGCCATCAGTGGTGTGGGCACGGCATCGGGCGCGCGGTTGCGCGTCAGCGGTGCCATCACGATGCGGTTGGCAAGCGTCAGGTCGCCGGCATGGACCGGGTCAAATAGGGTGGCAGTGCGGTTTGGCATATAAAGCAGTCATGGTTGGCGGGTTAGGTGAAGTAGCTGGGGGCAAAGGCGCGAAATCAAAGGGGCCTACAAGCACGCCCCTATCTCGACAGCTTGTAGACCGAGGTTCCGGCCAGCAGATTGGGCAGCCGGCGCACGACTTTGGCGTTCTGAAGGCCAAAGCTATCGAGCACGGTCAGGCCATTGCGGCCGGCCAGAATGCCCAAATCAGCGTGGGTGCCAACGCGAATATTGGGCGTGTCAAACCACTGGTAGGGCAAGCGGCGTGTCACCGGCATGCGCCCGGCCAAAATGCTCAGGCGGTTCGGCCAGTGCGCAAAATTGGGGAAAGCCACAATGCCGACGCGCCCGACACGCACCGTCTCGCGCAACATCACCTCGGCATTGCGCAGGTGTTGCAAGGTGTCGATTTGCAGCACCACGTCAAACGAGGCATCTTCAAACATCGACAGGCCCTCATCCAGATTGAGCTGGATCACATTGACCCCGCGCTTGACGCAGGCCAGCACGTTGGCATCGTCAATCTCGATGCCGTAGCCGCTGCAGCCGCGGGTCTGCTGCAAGTGCGCCAGCATGGTGCCGTCACCACAACCCAGATCCAGCACGCGGGCGCCTTGCGGCACCAGCCGCGCCAGCACATCCATGGTGTGGGGGTCGCTCATATTGCTTCCTCAATGCTATCAAAATAAGAGCGTATGACGCTTGTATAACGGGGGTCATCGAGCAAAAAGGCATCATGACCATGAGGCGCGTCGATCTCGGCATAACTCACGTCGCGCCGGTTGTGGAGCAGCGCCTTGACGATCTCGCGGCTGCGCTTGGGCGCAAAGCGCCAGTCGGTGCTAAAGCTCACCAGCAAAAATTTGCAGCTGGCGCGCGCCAGCGCATGGCTCAGGTCGCCACCATAGGTGCGGGCCGGGTCAAAATAGTCCAGCGCGCGCGTGATCAGCAGGTAGGTGTTGGCGTCAAAGTACTCGGCAAATTTGTCGCCCTGGTAACGCAGATAGCTCTCAATCTGGAATTCAGCCTCCAGCGTGCTGAAAAGGTAATCGTCCTGCGCACCGTCTTTGCCCGCCGCAATCAACTGGCGGCCAAACTTCTCGTTCATCACGTCATCACTCAGGTAAGTGATGTGGCCAATCATGCGGGCAATGCGCAGACCGCGTTTGGGCACGGTGCCATGCGCGTAAAAGTGCCCGCCATGAAAGTCAGGGTCGGTCGCGATGGCCCGGCGCGCCACTTCGTTAAAGGCGATGTTCTCGGCCGTCAGGTTCGGTGCGCTGGCAATCACCACCGCATGCCGAACGCGCTCTGGATACTGCAGCGTCCAGCTCAGTGCCTGCATGCCGCCCAGGCTGCCACCCATCACGGCGGCGAGCGTCTGGATGCCCATGGCATCGAGCAAGCGGGCCTGCGCGTTGACCCAGTCTTCGACCGTGACCACCGGAAAATCCGCGCCATAGACACGCCCGGTGTCGGGGTTGATGTGCATCGGGCCCGTGGAGCCAAAGCAGGAGCCCAGGTTGTTGACGCCGATGACAAAGAACTTGTCGGTGTCAAGCGGCTTGCCGGGGCCGATCATGTTGTCCCACCAGCCCTCGGACTTGTCCTGGCCCGCGTAGCTGCCGGCCACATGGTGCGAGGCGTTCAGGGCGTGGCAGATCAGCACGGCGTTGGACTTGTCGGCGTTGAGCTCGCCGTAGGTCTCAAAACTCAGGGCGTAGTCACGCAGCGATGCACCACATTGCAGCGGCAAGATGGCATCGAACTGCATCGATTGGGGGGTAGCGATCATTTTCATCAGTTGGGGGAGCCCTGGTTCGCGTCGTTTAACTTCGGACGGTCCTGCATCTTAATCAGTTGGGGACAGAGCTGGCTTAGCGGCTGCCAATTGCTGTCGTACCCATTGCCGGACCTCGGCATAAGGGTGGTTTTCCAGCGCAGCGAAACCCGCCATGCTGCGTGCCTTGAGTTGGGTCAAGAGCGGCGCGGCCACGCCGCACAGGAAACGCGTCAGACTGTCGGCACTCATCGGGCTGGGGCTAAGCGCTCGGTGGCGAGCCATCAAGTCGCCACACAAGGCCCCAAAGTTTTGCCCGGCTAGCGCTGCCCGTGGCGCGGCCTCTGGCAAGTGCGCCACCTGGCCGTGGCAGACCGAGCAATGCCCGCATTGCAGCGGCGCGGCGCTGTCACCAAAGTAAGCGGCGAGGTGTTGACTCAGGCATTGCTCGCTGGCAAAAAAATCCAACATGGCGTGGATGCGTGCGATCTCACTGTGCTCCTTGCCCTGAAAATAGGCTGCCAGCTCAAGGCTTAACGTTTGCGCATCAAAGCCCGGCTCAAGCACCGCATAGACCTCGGTCATTTGCTTGGCCTCAAGCTCGATCCAGCCTTTTGTCGCCAGGTAGTCCAGCGCCGTGACCACCCGGCTGTGCTCGGCCTGATAGGTCTGGTACAGCGCTTCAAAGTCCAGCGTGCACCAGGTGCGTGCCTGTTGGGCAGAGCGCAGGATGGCCTGCACAAATTGCTGGCGTTCCCCATTGAAGTGCGCCAGCAGCGCCTCGGGCTCAATCAGGTATTTGAACCGGTACTCGGCAAAATAGGCATAGCGCGCGGCCAGGACGGCGCGTAGCTCCAGCTGCACCAGCAGGGTTTTGAGTGGCAACAGGCGAATGTTGCTTTGCCCTGACAGGGCATTGAGCGTCAACTCCCAATTTTTACCCGGTGCCACCGCCAGAATCTCATCAAGCACGCAGCGGATGCCCTCAAGCTCGGGCGTGTCGCCATAGACAAAGTTCTCCAGCACCTGCAGGCTGTCGCGATTGGCCAGCGCCAGGCAGTCCGACGCCAGGCCGTCACGCCCTGCACGACCAATCTCCTGGCTGTAGCCCTCGATCGACTTGGGCAGGTCAAAATGCACCACGTTTCGGATGTCGCTTTTGTCAATGCCCATGCCAAAGGCGATGGTGGCGACGATGCAGTTGATGTGACCGGCCATGAATTGTTTCTGGATGGACTCGCGCTGCTCATGCAGCATGCCCGCGTGGTAGGCCTGGGCGTCCAGACCGTGCTGACGCAGCTGCTGTGCCACCTGCTCGGCGGTCTTTTGCAGCGTCACATAGACAATGCTGGGCTGCCCGGCGCGCTTGGAGAACCACTCAATCAGCCGCTGCAGCTTGTCCCGCCCGCTGACCGGCTCCACCCGCAAATGGAGGTTGGAGCGGTAAAAGCCGGTACAGACCACATCAGCCGCAGCAATGTCAAACTTGGCTTGCATGTCGGCCACTACCGCCGGCGTGGCAGTGGCGGTCAGTAGCAAGGTTTGGGGAATGGCGAACTGGCGCTGGTAGTCCGGTAACTTGAGGTAGTCCGGCCGAAAGTTATGGCCCCATTCCGAGATGCAGTGCGCCTCGTCGACCACCAGCAGCGAGATCGGGATTTGGGCAATGAAGTTGCGAAAACGCTCGTTCTTGAGCCGCTCGACCGAGATCATCAAAATCTTGAGCTGACCGGCGCGGGCTTGGGCCATCACACTTTGCGTTTGCTCGCGGCTTTGCGCCGAGTCAATGCTGGCCGCCGCGATGCGGTGCCGTGTCAAAAAGGCCAGCTGGTCTTGCATCAGCGCCAGCAAGGGCGACACCACCAGCGTCAGGTGCGGCAGCAACAGCGCGGGCAACTGGTAACACAGCGATTTGCCCGAGCCAGTGGGGAAAATCGCCGCTGCGGATCGGCCCGCCAGCACAGCGCTGATCACCGCCTCCTGGCCGGGGCGGAACTGCGGATAGCCAAAAACGCTTTCAAGGGTTTGCTGCATGGCAGGTGTCAACGGTTGGGTCATTCAGATGTTCAGGGGCGGTGCGCACGTCTGTGAACCATAGCATTCATCGGTGCCGCAAACCGCCTGGCCTGCGGGGTGCACATCAATGTGCGTCGCAGAAATGCTTGTCAACTGAAATAGGCGGTGCTAGAGCGCGCTCGCTTGACTCTTGTCAAACAAATATTCTTCATGGCGCGTAGCCTGACCAGTAATGGACATTACTGCAAACGGAGGAACATGATGAAACATAAAGTGCCAGTCACGGGTGCTGCCAGCGAACCAGCATTCGCGCAAGAAGGGTCGGACGCGGTCCGTGAGAATGAGAGGATCATGGCGCGACCGGATGGGTATTACTGGCGCGCACTTGATGGCAAACAGGAGTTTGGACCGTTCGAGAGCCTGGAGCTCGCCCAGGCCGATATGGACGCTTCTGATGAGCCGGATTCGGGGCCGGGCGAAACGCTGCAGGAGGCCGAGGAAGAGATTGGAATCGCCACCTGGATCGACCCTGAGACGGGAGAACCCCCCGAGGGGCAGTCGCCACCACGATTGGAAGAAGAGTGACCTAGCCCTGCGCGCCTGTGCTGCCATTGCCGAGGCATGTTGTGCATAATGCTATTTATATAGTAGCATGCTACCCAGTTTAGACGGGGGCTAGAGCCTAGTTTTATATAAATCGTGCCCCTCAGCTTTCCATCCCCCTTTTCAACCGCCACTGCTTGACCAGCGCATAAATGGCCGGAATCACCGCCAGCGTCAGTACCGTGCTGGAGATCATGCCGCCGACCATGGGGGCCGCGATGCGGCTCATCACTTCGGAGCCGGTGCCGGTCCCCCACATGATGGGCAGCAGGCCGGCCATGATGGCCACCACGGTCATCATCTTGGGCCGCACGCGCTCGACGGCGCCTTCCATCACCGCTTCGTACAGGTCGGCCACGCCCGGCTCGCGGCCAGATGCGCGGCACTTCACCTTGACCGCTTCCCAGGCGTGATCCAGGTAGATCAGCATGATGACGCCGGTTTCGGCCGCCACCCCGGCCAGCGCAATGAAGCCAACCGCCACCGCCACCGACAGGTTGTAGCCCAGCGCCCACATCAGCCAGACGCCGCCGACCAGCGCAAACGGGACCGACAGCATCACGATCAGCGTCTCGGTGATGCGCCGGAAATTCAGGTACAGCAGCAAGAAAATCGACAGCAGCGTGACCGGGATGACCACCTTCATTTTCTGGACGGCATGCTCCATGTTCTCAAACTGGCCGCTCCAGGTGGCGTAATAGCCGCTGGGGAATTTGACCTGGGCTTCAACTGCTTTCCTGGCGTCCGCTACATAGCCGCCAATGTCGCGGTCGCGAATGTCGACATAGATGTAGGCTGAAAGCAGCGCGTTTTCGGTGCGGATACCGGGTGCGCCCTTGGCTACCACCACTTTGGCGACTTGGCCCAGCGGGATCATGGCCCCGTCCACCGTGGGGATCAGCACCTCGCGGGCAATTTGTTGCGGGTCGCCGCGCAGTTCACGCGGGTAACGCACCGTCACGCCATAACGTTCGCGCCCCTCGACCGTGGTGGTGACCATTTCACCACCAAGCGCAGTACCCACCACATCCAGCAGATCGCCCACTGCGAGCCCGTAGCGCGCCAGTTGCTCGCGGTCGGGTTCGATGTTCAGATAATAGCCGCCGGTAATGCGCTCGGCAAAGGCACTGCTGGTGCCGGGCACGGTTTTCACCACGGCCTCGATCTGGCGCGCCAGCTTTTCCATCTCGTCGAGGTCCTTGCCAAACACCTTGATGCCAATCGGCGTGCGAATGCCGGTGGACAGCATGTCAATGCGGGCCTTGATCGGCATGGTCCAGGAGTTGGCCACACCGGGGAACTGCAAGGCTTTGTCCATCTCGGCAATCAGCTTGTCGATGGTGAGTCCTGCGCGCCATTCAGACTCGGGCTTGAGGTTGATGACGGTCTCGAACATCTCGGTGGGGGCCGGGTCGGTCGCGGTGTTGGCGCGTCCGGCCTTGCCGTAGACCGAGGTCACTTCGGGGAAGCTCTTGATGATCTTGTCTTGCGTTTGCAGCAACTCGGCAGCCTTGGTGATGGACATACCCGGCAGCGAGGCGGGCATGTAGAGCAAGCTGCCCTCGTTGAGCGTGGGCATGAACTCGGAGCCCAATTTGGAGGCCGGGTAGTAGGAGGCAGCCAAGGCCACCAGCGCCAGGAAAATGGTCAATTTCTTCCAGCGCATCACGCCCGCGATGATGGGGCGATAGACCCAGATCAGGAAGCGATTGACCGGGTTTTTGGCCTCCGGCATGACCTTGCCGCGAATGAACAGCAGCATCAGCACCGGCACCAGGGTGACCGACAGCAGGGCGGCGCTGGCCATTGAGAATGTCTTGGTGTAGGCCAATGGCGAGAACAACCGCCCCTCCTGCCCCTCCAGACTGAACACCGGCAAGAACGACACGGTGATGATCAGCAGCGAAAAGAACAGCGCCGGGCCGACTTCTTTGCAGGCGGCCAGCATGGCATCAAAGCGATCGCTGCTGGTATGGCTTTCAGGCAAACGCTCCAGGTGCTTGTGGGCGTTTTCGATCATCACAATCGCCGCGTCAATCATGGCGCCGATGGCAATGGCAATACCGCCCAGGCTCATCAGGTTGGAGCTCATGCCGAGCAGCCGCATGGCAATAAAGGCCATCAGAATGCCTACTGGCAACATCAAAATAGCCACCAGGGCACTACGCACATGCAACAGAAAAATAACACAGACTGCGGCAACGATCAGGGACTCTTCCAGCAGCGTGTGCTTGAGGGTTTCAATCGCCCGATTGATCAATTCGGACCGGTCATAAACCGGTTGTACCGTCACCCCTGCGGGTAAACCGGGGCCAATTTCAGCAACTTTTGCTTTCAGATTGGCAATCACTTCCAGTGCGTTTTCCCCATAGCGGGCCATGGCAATGCCCGAGACCACTTCACCTTCACCATTCAATTCTGTGAGACCCCGGCGCTCGTCGGGTGTCAGCTCGACCCGTGCGATGTCACGAATCAGCACCGGTGTGCCTTTGTCGCTTTTGACGACCAGCATCTCGATGTCGCTCTTGCCTCGCAGGTAGCCTTTGCCGCGCACCATGTACTCGGTTTCAGCCATCTCGACGGCGCGCCCACCCACGTCACGGTTCGAGTCGCGTATTACTTGGGCCACTTTCATCAGCGGGATGCCGTAGGCACGCAACTTCACGGGGTCCACTGTCACCTGGTAGGTCTGCACAAAGCCGCCAATCGACGCCACCTCGGCCACACCATGCGCCTTGGTCAACTGGTAGCGCACATACCAGTCCTGAATGCTGCGCAACTCGGCCAGTGTTTTATCCTTGGCCAGCAGCGCATATTCATAGACCCAGCCCACCCCGGTGGCATCGGGCCCAATCTGCGGCGTGATGCCTTTAGGCATGCGGCTGGAGGCAAAGTTGAGGTATTCCAACACCCGTGATCGGGCCCAGTAAATATCGGTTCCATCCTCGAAAATGATGTAGACAAACGACGCGCCAAAGAACGAGAAACCGCGTACCACCTTGGACTTTGGCACTGACAGCATTGACGTGGTGAGCGGGTAGGTCACTTGGTCTTCGACCACCTGCGGTGCCTGACCGGGGTACTCGGTGTAGACGATGACCTGCACGTCCGACAAGTCCGGTAGCGCATCGATGGGCGTGCGCAGCACGGCAAAGACGCCGCCCACGACGATAAACAGCGTGGCCAGCAGCACCAGAAAGCGGTTGCGGCCTGACCAGTCAATGATTCTGGAAAGCATGGTGAGGCCCTGTCACTGACCGGCGTGTGGGTCAGCCGGCTTGACGCTGGTGATGACCCATTCGCCGGGTTGACGTTCAATAAACTCGACCGTGACTTTGGCGCCGGGTTTGAGCGCTTGCAGCAGCACGGCATTGGCGGTCTTGAACTCCATCGTCATGGCGGGCCATTTGAGGCTGGCGATTGGGCCGTGG
>DATCIC010000104.1:0-6753 GCA_036508025.1 Rhodoferax sp.
AAAACTCGTCAGGAACAGCTCATCGAGACCATGGCGCAACAGCACCCAGACGATAAAGACGCCACGAAACAGACGCCTCATGTGGGCGCCTTGGTCGAGTCGGCCGCTGCAGCATTGCCCAAAAACTGACGCAGAGCCGCCGCCATGTTGCGGGCAGCTTGACCGAAAGTGTGAGCGGGCGCGTCGCCCATCACACGCGCCAGATCTTCTTCAAGATCCCAGCGCACATGGTCAACCAGCCAATTCACATCGGCGGCAAGTTGCACATCGCCCTCAATGCGCACCGCCGGTTTATCGCCTCGCAGCACGCCTTGAGCGAGTGTCAGTGGCGACTCTTCAGAAACCGCCAGCACCAGGTCCGGCTTGGCCTGCGCCGGGGCCCGATCCAGCAAGCCCGCCGGAGTAGCGATTAACCTGACAGAAAATGAGCGCCACTGCATCAGGACGACACGCCCTTTTTGCCTGGCAAGGCGGCTGGTCGCCTCAGTTTCCTGCATCAAAATATGGTTGAGCAGCAAGACGATGCGACGCTGCGCCTCATCAACCGCCCATTCCGGCGGCTGCAAATTGGGCAGGGGTGGAAGATTTTGGAGGAGACCCTCCAGCCATAAAAAAGGGGACTGTGTTGCCATAGCCCCCGATTATTCCCTGAAATCAAACCGTTATCGTGACCGACTGTGATTGCGGCCCCGGATCATGTCCGGCTTGACCGCTATTGCAGTGCCTGCACCCCAGCCACCAGCCAACCACTCTTGCCGCTCTTGGTCTTGGTCATGTTCCACACTTCGCGGAACGGGCTGGCACCGGCCGAAGGCTCTTCACGGATCATGCCGGAAAATTCGACACTCGCCATGTAGTCGTCACCGGTATCTTCAATGCCCAAAAGCTGTGCTTCGATCATGACAACATCGGTGAGATTGACCGGGCCACCGGTGTGGGCTTCCCGCTCAGCGAGTTGCGCTTGAATCTCTTTGAGCATCGTATCGGTCATCATGACGCGCAAGGCGTTGATGTCGGACTTATCCCAAGCCGCCTGCAGCGACACAAAGTTCGCTTTCGCCGACGTGAGGAAACCCTCAGCGTCAAAGCCCTCTGGAACGCCCCAGCTCTGCGAACCCGCCAGGCCCGAGCCGATCATCGAACCTTCTGCTGCGGGCTCGGCCTTCAGCGCGTTAAATGCCGTGCTGTTGCGCTCCCAAGGACGGGCTGAGGCGTCATTGCCCACATTTTCGGGCCGATAGCTGGCGGGCGTCTGCGCTGTGTTGGCAGGTGATGCGCCTTGAAAAGCAAACGGCGACTTGGTGGTGTTCTGCGATTGCGCGCCCTGGCGGGAGCGCATGAACCAGCCCACAGCCATCATGATGACCAGTGCCAGCAGCGCAAACATCATGACCTGGCCAAAGGCACCGCCCATGCCCATCGAGTTGGCCAACCAAGCCAGGCCCAGACCAGCGGCCAGACCGCCCAGCATGGCACCCCACGGGCGCTTGGGGGCGACAGCCGCTGGTGCTGCGGCGGGCGCCGCAGCTGGAAGCCTGGGCGCGGCCTGACGCTGCGTCACATTGCTCGACTGCCGGCCAAAAGACCTGCCACCGCCAAAACGCGCGGCTTCGGCGTTAAAGCCCGCCAAAAGCATCACTGCTGCCAAAACCCAAGTCCACAATTTCATAAGGTCTCCAAAAGATTCTTTACATCAACATTTGATGCCAACGTGCAAGGCTACCAGTCCCCCGGTCAGGTTGTGGTAATCCACATGACCAAAGCCATTATTTTTCATCAGGGCTTTGAGCTCTTCTTGCCCCGGGTGCATGCGAATCGACTCGGCCAGGTAGCGGTAGCTGGCATCGTCACCGGCCACCAGTTGCCCCAGCTTGGGCAACACCTTGAAGGAATACCAGTCATAGACTTTTTCCAGAGGCGGTGCCACCTTGGAAAACTCCAGCACCAGCAATTTGCCACCGGCTTTGAGCACCCGGTTCATCTCGGCCAGCGCCAGGTCCTTGTGCGTCATGTTGCGCAGGCCAAAGGCGACGCTGACCACATCAAAATGGTTGCTCGGGAACGGCAGCTTTTCGGCGTCACACACCACGGTCGGCAGGGAAACCCCGGCGTCCAGCAAGCGATTGCGCCCGGTGCGCAACATTGCCTCGTTGATGTCGGTATGCACCACCTGCCCGCTCCGGCCCACTTTTTTGGAAAAAGCCAACGCCAGGTCACCGGTGCCACCGGCGATGTCAAGCACCTGATAGCCCTCACGGACATTGGCCACCATCACCGTGAAGGCCTTCCAGGCGCGATGCAAACCCATCGACATCAGGTCGTTCATCAGGTCATATTTAGGCGCCACGGAGTCGAACACGCCCCGCACGTGCTTTGCTTTTTCGGTTTCATCAACCGACTTGTAACCAAAATGTGTTGTCGTCATGAGTGCAATGTTAATTCAATGGCTGCTGCAGGCTTTCCCGGCTTTCTCGGGCATGGGCGCATCCCGCTCCACACCGGCGGCGGTGAGACGGGCGGTGTAGTCAGCCCAGAGCTTGTCCTGCTGGGAACCCAGAAAATAGAGATAGTCCCAAGAAAAAATGCCGCTATCGTGGCCATCCGAGAAGGCGGGCTGGATGGCGTAGTTGCCGACCGGCTCCAGCCCGGCCAGTTCGACCTGCCGCTTGCCGGTCTGCAAGACCTCTTGCCCCGGCCCGTGGCCCGCGACTTCTGCCGAGGGCGAATACACGCGCATCAACTCAAAGGGAATACGAAAGCTGGCGCCATCGGAAAAACTCACCTCCAGCACCTTGGACTGGCTGTGCACCGTGATCGCCTGGGGCGTCGGCGCGCCTGCTTGCAAACCTGCCATATGAACCACCTTATTAGAAATACCAGCTAAAAAATCACAAAACTCACAAAGCGGCGCGCGTCATGGACAGTGCCCGCCCAATAGTGCCATCCACGTCTTGCAGGCGGGCCGCAATGACAGCCACAGCCGCCAAATCAACCGGGCGCTGAGGGGCACTCCACACTGGCGCCGGAAAATGACTGTCCCAGTCAAAGCGGGCAATCACATGCCAGTGCAGGTGCGCCACCACATTGCCCAAGGCCGCCAGGTTGATCTTGGTCGGCTGCAGATGCTCCCGCAAGGCCTGCTCTACTGCACACACCGCCGCCATGCACAAGGCGCGATCGCTCGGGTCAAGGTCCGAAAACTCGGCCACATGCGCCGTCCAGACCACGCGGTAAAAGGCCGGGAAACCGGCCTCAATCGCCCGGATGACCCGGAATTTTTCGGCCTGAAGCACCAGTACACCACCAACGCCCGCGCACAGGGGACAGGTCGGGTCAGTCATGTTCTAGACCAGCACCCGTTCAATGCCGCCGTTATTGGCCTTTTTGACGTACTCGGGCATCCACTCTTCACCCAGAATCTGGTTCGCCATCTCGACCACGATGTAGTCTGCCTCCAGCAGGCCGCCTTTCAAGTCCTCCCCGAATCGGCTCAAGCCCTGCAGGCAAGCCGGGCACGAGGTCAGGATTTTGATGTTGGCATCCGGCGCAAGGGAACCCTTGGCGCGCAACTGGGCTTCACCTTTGAGAATCTCTTCTTCCTTGCGAAAGCGCACTTGCGTCGACACGTCGGGCCGGTTCAGCGCCAGCGTACCCGACTCGCCGCAGCAGCGCTCGGACTGGATCACGTTGTTTCCCAACAAGGCCTTGACGGTTTTCAGCGGCTCCTGCAGCTTCATCGGACTGTGACAGGGGTCATGAAACAGGAAGGAGCCCGCATTGGCCAGCGTGATGCCTTTTTCCAGCAGGTATTCATGGATGTCAATGATGCGGCTGCCGGGGAAAATCTTGTCGAACTCGTAGTCCTGCAACTGGTCATAGCAGGTGCCACAGCTCACCACCACGGTTTTGATGTCGAGGTAGTTCAGGGTGTTGGCGACCCGGTGAAACAGCACCCGGTTGTCGGTGATGATTTTCTCCGCCTTGTCAAACTCGCCGCTGCCACGCTGCGGGTAACCGCAGCACAGGTAACCCGGCGGCAGCACGGTCTGCACCCCGGCATGCCACAGCATGGCCTGCGTCGCCAGTCCGACCTGGCTGAACAGGCGCTCCGAGCCGCAACCGGGGAAGTAAAACACCGCCTCGGTCTCGGCCGTGGTGGACTGCGGGTCGCGGATGATCGGGACGTAGTCCTTGTCTTCAATGTCGAGCAAAGCACGCGCTGTCTTCTTGGGCAGCCCGCCGGGCAACTTCTTGTTGACGAAGTGAATGATTTGTTCTCTCAAAGGTGCCGTCCCCAGCGTGGCCGGTGGCGCCTTGGTCTGCTGGCGGGCCAGGCCGCGCAACAGGTCAGCCGCCAGGCGCTGCCCCTTGATGGCCACCTTGGTCATGACTGCGCGCGCCAACTTGATGGTCTCGGGGTTGGTGGCGTTGAGCATGAACATGGCGGCGGCACCAGCCGGGCGGAAGGTCTTCTTGCCCATCTTGCGCAACAGGTTGCGCATGTTCATGGTGACGTCGCCAAAGTCGATGTTCACCGGGCACGGCGACAGGCATTTGTGGCACACCGTGCAATGGTCAGCCACGTCTTCGAATTCCTGCCAGTGGCGAATCGAGATGCCGCGTCGCGTCTGCTCTTCGTACAAAAACGCTTCCACCAGCAGCGAGGTCGCCAAAATCTTGTCGCGCGGGCTGTAGAGCAAATTAGCGCGCGGCACATGGGTGGCGCACACCGGCTTGCACTTGCCGCAGCGCAGGCAGTCTTTCACGCTGTCGGCAATGGCGCCAATGTCTGACTGCTGCATGATGAGCGACTCGTGCCCCATCAGGCCAAAGCTGGGGGTGTAGGCATTGCTCAGGTCGGCATGCATCAAATCAGGCTCTAGCCCCCGTCCTTCCTGAGTAAGGAGCTCTTTTTTCCGTAGCAGCTTGCCCTTGTTGAAGCGTCCTTCGGGGTCGACTCTAGCCTTGTAGTCGGTGAACGGCTGCAACTCTTCGTCGCTCAGAAATTCGAGCTTGGTGATGCCAATGCCGTGCTCGCCCGAGATCACGCCGTCGAGCGAGCGCGCCAAGGCCATGATGCGTTTGACGGCGCCGTGCGCGGCCTGCAGCATCTCGTAGTCATCGCTGTTGACCGGGATGTTGGTATGCACATTGCCGTCGCCGGCGTGCATGTGCAATGCGACCCAGACCCGGCCTTTGAGCACGCGCTGGTGAATCGCCACGCACTCGCGAACGATTGGTTCGAACGCCGCCCCGGAAAAGATTTGCTGCAGGGGCGCGCGAATCTGCGTCTTCCAGCTGGCGCGCAGGCTGTGGTCCTGCAACTGCGGGAACAAGGCGTCCACGTCCTGCAACCAACCCGCCCAAAGCGTGCGCACCTCGGCAATCAGTCCAGCAGCTTGCGCCACGCGGTCTTCCAGCAACTCGGCGGACGCAATCTCGTTGGCGTCGTCCTGCTTGCCCAATGGCAAATGACCTTGCGCAAAAAAGTCTTGCAGCGCGTCGCACAGCGCCAGCTTGTTGGCCAGGCTGAGCTCAATATTGATGCGCTCAATGCCGTCGGTGTACTCGGCCATGCGCGGCAACGGAATCACCACGTCTTCGTTGATCTTGAAGGCGTTGGTGTGCCGGCTGATGGCGGCGGTGCGCTTGCGGTCTAACCAGAACTTTTTACGTGCTTCCGGGCTGATGGCAATAAAGCCTTCGCCATGGCGTGAGTTGGCCAGGCGCACAACCTCACTGGTCACCCGCGCGACCGCATCGGCGTCGTCACCGGCGATGTCGCCAAACAACACCATCTTGGGTACGCCGCCACCACTCAAAACGGCACCGCGCTTGCTCTTGGTGGCGTAGCCCACCGCTTTCAGGTAGCGGTCATCCAGATGCTCCAGCCCGGCCAGCACCACGCCCGAGCGTTTTTGCTCGGCAAACATGAAATCCTTGATCTCGACAATGCTGGGCACGGCGTCCTTGGCATTGCCAAAAAACTCCAGGCACACGGTGCGGGTGTGCGTCGGCATGCGATGCACCACCCAGCGCGCACTGGTGATCAGGCCATCGCAGCCTTCTTTTTGAATGCCCGGCAGGCCGCTCAGGAACTTGTCCGTGACATCCTTGCCCAGACCTTCCTTGCGGAAAGTCTTGCCCGGAATGTCGAGCCGCTCGGTGCGAATGGGCGTTTTGCCATCGGCCTTGAAATACTGCAGCTCAAAGCTGGCCAGCGCCACATCGTGAATCTTGCCCAGGTTGTGGCCAATGCGCGTCACCTCCAGCCACTCGGCCTGCGGCGTCACCATGCGCCAGCTTGCCAGGTTGTCCAGCGAGGTACCCCACAACACCGCCTTCTTGCCGCCCGCGTTCATGGCGATATTGCCGCCAATGCAGGAGGCTTCGGCCGAGGTCGGATCGACCGCAAACACGTAGCCACCCCGCTCGGCCGCCTGCGACACGCGCTGCGTCACGACACCGGCTTCCGTCCACACCGTGGCCACGGGCTGGTCCAGACCGGGCAACTGCACCATCTCGACCTCGGTCATGGCCTCCAGCTTTTCGGTGTTGATCACCGCGCTTTTCCAGGTCAGGGGAATCGCGCCGCCGGTGTAGCCGGTGCCGCCCCCGCGCGGGACGATGGTCAGGCCCAGCTCGATACAGCCTTTGACCAGACCCGCCATCTCGGCCTCGGTATCGGGCGTCAGCACCACAAACGGGTATTCGACGCGCCAGTCGGTGGCATCGGTGACGTGGCTCACGCGC
>DATCIC010000105.1:0-2274 GCA_036508025.1 Rhodoferax sp.
GGACCGCACTCGCAAGGCTCGATTCGTGTTGTGGCTGAAGTTCATTGCTAATCAGGAAATTGATAGTTGCCTACGTCAATCGTAGAATGGATTTATGTGGTTTGAATGCAATTTTCTGGAGCCACAATGAACTGTCTGACAGTTGCTTGGACTGCCCACGAGCCCGAGTTGCGCGGCTGGCTGCGCCATCGGCTGGGCAATCCTGCTGAGGCCGATGACCTGATGCAGGACCTGTTCCTCAAAGCCCTGCGCCAAGGCGAACGGTTCTGCTCGGTACAAAACGCCCGTGCCTGGCTGTTCGAGGTGGCACGCAACACGCTGGCGGATCGACTGCGCGTGGCACGCGAGACGGTGGAGTTGCCCGAGGACTTGGCTGCGCCTTCAGACGAACCCGACACTGTGGACACCCTCACCGCCTGCCTGCCGCGCGTGCTCTCCGAGTTAAGCGCCGAGGACCGCGAGGCCATCACTCTGTGCGATCTGCAGGGCATGCCGCAGGCTGAATTCGCCCGTGCCAGGGGCCTGAGTCTGAGCGGCGCCAAGTCGCGCATACAGCGCGCCCGTCAGCGCCTGCACGCGCGTATGACCCAGGTTTGCCAGGTGCAGCTGGACGGGGTTGGCCGTGTGAGCGACTTCGTATGGCGCCAGCCTACCTGAAATAGCTATATTTTTAATAGCTGCTTGCGAAGCATCGACGAGGATTGGAAGCACTTTTTATTGATTTTTTCTATTATTTCCAGATTTCGTGCGTCTTTTCGGTGGTTTGCCCGTCTTCACAAGCATGAATACCTTAGCCACACCGCAAAAATCCTGGCCCCTACGCCAGCCCATTGCCTTTCTGGTCCTGGCCGCCATCGTTTGGCTGGGCTTGTACCAAACGCTGATCCCAGCCTCTGAAGCACTGGTCGCCGCCCTGCCGGTGGACCGCACCGGTCATTTGGGCGGGGCCTTGCAGTTTTTCTTCTACGACACCCCCAAGGTGTTGATGTTGCTCACCGGCGTGGTGTTCGCCATGGGCATGATCAACAGCTATTTCACCCCGGAGCGCACCCGCGCCATGTTGGCGGGTCGCGGTGAGGGTGTGGCCAACGTGATGGCAGCGTCTTTAGGCATCGTCACCCCGTTTTGCTCCTGCTCGGCCGTGCCGCTGTTCATCGGGTTTGTTCAGGCAGGTGTACCACTGGGCGTGACGTTCTCATTCTTGATCTCTGCTCCCATGGTCAACGAGGTGGCGCTCACCTTGCTGTTTGGCATGTTTGGCTGGAAAGTGGCCTTGCTTTACATGGGCCTGGGCTTGTCCGTTGCCATCGTAGCCGGTTGGATCATTGGCCGCCTCAAGATGGAAGCCTACCTGGAAGACTGGGTACGCGAAATGCCCAAGACAACGGCCAAGTTTGAAGACACGGGTATGACGCTGGGAGATCGCATTCAGGGTGGATTCAATGCTGTGCGCGAGATTGTGGGCAAAGTCTGGCCCTACATTTTGGTCGGCATCGCCGTCGGCGCGGGCATTCACAGCTATGTTCCGGAAGACTTCATGGCAAGTTTCATGGGCAAGGAAGCTTGGTGGTCAGTGCCGCTGGCGGTATTGATCGGCGTGCCCCTGTATTCCAACGCAGCAGGCGTCATCCCAATCGTGCAAGCCCTGCTGGCCAAGGGCGCGGCTTTGGGCACTGTGCTGGCTTTCATGATGAGCGTGATTGCGCTGTCATTGCCCGAGATGATCATCCTGCGCAAGGTACTCAAAGTGCGGCTTATCGCCACCTTTGTCGGGGTGGTGGCTACCGGCATTTTGCTGGTGGGTTATGTGTTCAATGCTGTGCTCTAGGGCGCTGTTCAATTTTTCAACGTCAAACTCAAAGGAAATTCCTCATGACTGTCAATCGCGCCGTTAGTATTTTTGCCGGGTTCATGATCATGGCCAGCCTGGCCGCCGCTCAGTTCAGCGGCCAAATTAACTTGGCCCAAATGAGCTGGTTGTGGCTGACCGCCTTTGTCGGTGTCAACCTGTTCCAGATGGGCTTTACCGGCTTTTGCCCGGCGGCCAAGATCATGAAAGCCCTGGGCCTGAAAGACGCGACCAGCGCCTGCGGCACCACCGGCACTTCTGGCAAGTGCTGCTAATTTCTAACCCTTCAAAAGGAACTGTTATGGACATCAAGGTACTGGGCACCGGCTGTGCCAACTGCAAAAACACCATCGCCCTCATTGACCAAGTGGCCAAGGCCAAAGGTGTCGCAGTCAACCTGGAAAAAGTGGAAGAACTGCGCGACA
>DATCIC010000106.1:0-9451 GCA_036508025.1 Rhodoferax sp.
TCGCTCCGGGTCGCCGGCAATCTGCACGGCGTCAAAGCCGGGTGCGACCGGCCCGGCCTGGAGCCAGTCGATGAAAGCCAGTGCTTCCTGCTCAAAAGTGGCCTGAGTACCGAGCTTGGCCGGGTCGATCAAGATGGTCAGCATGCCGTTGACGATGGCGCGCACGCTCGGGTCGGATGACTTGTGCCAGGTGCCGCTGCCGGTCAGTGCGCCGCCCAGTAGTTCGCAGGCCACCGCCAGGCCGTAACCTTTGTGTTCGCCAAAAGCCAGCAGCGCACCAAACAGACCATTGCTCTGTGGCACCACCACGACACCCGGGTCGGTGGTGGGGTGGCCGTGTTCGTCAATCAGCGTGCCGGGCTCGACGCGCCGGCCTTCGTTGTGCGCGACACGCATCTTGCCCTGCGCCACGCGGCTGGTGGCGAAGTCCAGCACAAAAGGTTCGCGCCCCTTGAGCGGCACGCCAATGCAGCAGGGATTGGTACCGTAGCGTCCGTCGGCGCCGCCAAAAGGCGCCACCACCGGGCGCGACAGCACATTGACAAAATGCAGGGACACCAGGCCTTGCGCCACGGCCATTTCGGCAAAGTGCCCGATGCGGCCCAGATGGTGTGCATTGGCCAGCGTCATGATGCAGCTGCCATGGGTTTGGGCGCGGGTGATGCCGAGTGCCATCGCCTGCTCGCCGACGAGCTGGCCATAACCGCGCTGCCCGTCCAGCGTCAGCAGCGAACCGGTGTCGAGAACGACCTGCACGCTGGTGTTCGGTTTGAGGCCGCCCTCGAGCACCGCCTCCACGTAGCGCGGCAGCATGCCCACGCCGTGCGAGTCGTGGCCGCTCAGGTTGGCCAGCACCAGATTGGCCGCGACGGTTGCGGCCTCTTCGGGGGAACTGCCGGCTGCTATTAAAACAGTAGCTACCTGCGCCCGTAATTCGGGGGCTTGATGTGTTTTTTTCATAAATTTACATGACTGCGCCGACTTGCCAGGGTACAAACTCGTTTTGTCCATAGCCGTGCAACTCACTCTTACTTTTGGCCCCTGAAGCTGTGGCCAATACAAGCTCGAAAATGCGCTGCCCCATCGCGGCCACCGTGCTGCTGCCGTCGATGATCTCGCCGCAGTTGAGGTCCATGTCATCTTCCTGCTTGCGCCACAGCGCCGAGTTGGTGGAGAGCTTGACGGCGGGTGTCGGCGCGCAGCCGTAGGCCGAGCCGCGCCCGGTAGTGAAGCAAATCAGATTGGCGCCGCCGGCGACCTGGCCGGTGGCGCTGACGGGGTCGTAGCCGGGCGTGTCCATGTAGACCAAGCCATGAGCCTTCACGGCTTGCGCATATTCGTAAACCGCCTGCAGGTTGCTGGTGCCGCCTTTGGCGACAGCACCCAGCGATTTTTCCAGGATGGTGGTCAGCCCACCGGCCTTGTTGCCCGGCGACGGATTGTTGTTCATCTCGCCGTCGTTGATCTGGGTGTAGTGCTCCCACCACTTGATGCGCTCTATCAGTTTCTCACCGACTTCGCGCTTCACGGCACGGCGCGTCAGCAGGTGTTCGGCGCCATAAATTTCCGGGGTTTCGCTCAGGATGGCGATGCCGCCATGCGCCACCAGCAAATCAACGCCGGCGCCGAGTGCCGGGTTGGCGCTGATGCCCGAGTAACCATCCGAGCCGCCGCATTGCAGGCCGATGGTGATGTGCGCGGCGCTGCAGGGCTCGCGCTTGACCGCGTTGGCCTGGGGCAGCATGTCCTTGATCAGCGCAATGCCCTTGGCGACGGTTTTTGCCGTGCCACCGGTATCCTGAATGCTGAATGTGCGCAGTGTGTCGCCTTCGCGCAAGCTGCTGCTGGCCAGCCAGGCATTGATCTGATTCGACTCGCAACCCAGCCCCACCACCAGCACGGCGGCGAAGTTGGCGTGGGTCGCGTAACCGGTCAGCGTGCGCTGCAAAATCTGCAGCCCCAAGCCGTCGCTGTCCATGCCGCAGCCGGTGCCGTGGGTCAGTGCCACCACGCCGTCCACATTGGGGAAGGCGGCCAGCACAGCCGGGTTGTTTTGGCGCGAAAAATGGTCGGCAATGGCACGCGCCGCCGTGGCCGAGCAGTTCACACTGGACAGGACGCCGATGTAGTTGCGCGTGGCGACGCGACCGTCGGCGCGCTTGATGCCCATGAACGTCGCTTCACGCCGCGCTGGCTCCGGCTTGACGTCGGCGCCAAAGGCGTAGCCGCGCTCGAAGTCGCCCTTGTTCGGGCCCATGTCCAGGTTATGCGTGTGAATGTGCTCGCCAGCGGCGATCGGCTTGCTTGCAAAGCCGATGATCTGGTTGTAGCGCCGCACTGGCTCGCCAGGAACCATGGCATGGGTCGCTATTTTGTGGCCGGCCGGGATCAGGCCCTTGACCGGGATCCCTTCGACGCTGGTGCCGCCCAGCAATTGCTGGCGGGCAATCAGCACATCGTCGTTGGGGTGGAGGCGGATAAAGGGTGTCATTTGATTAAAAACCATATTTGGAAGCCACAGGACAAGCCTCGAAAAGCAGGTGATGACCAGACTGCCCAGCAAGGGCACCAGCGAGGGCAGGATCGCCATTGTGAATTCGCGTTTTTTTCATGATGTCTCCTCGGTTGGTGGTTGTGAAATTTCTGGGTGTCAGGAAGGCTTGGCGCGGCGCCAGCTCGCGCTGTAACGGGCATGGGCTTTTTTCAAATGGCGTTGCATGGCGTTGCGTGCAGCGCCCGCATCGTGGGCGCGAATCGCTTCCAGCACCGCAGCGTGTTCAATCAAGGCGGCATCCCAGGATTTCTGGTCTTCAAAATAGTCACCCATTCGCTCGAACAGCGTGCCGTGTCGGGCTTGCCAGTAGCCGCAGATGGTGTCGCGCAGCACCTCGTTGCCGCAGGCTTGGGCAATCGCATTGTGAAAGGCCTCGTCGCCCTCACGGGGTATCTGGCCCCTGGCAACTTCGTCGCGCATTTGTTGCAAGGCGACACCGATGAATTGCATATCTGCTTTTTTGGCGTTGCGGGCAGCCAGTGCCGCCACCTCGCTCTCCACCAGCTCGCGCGCCCGCATCAGCTCCAATGGCCCCCACTCGACCGTGTCGCTGGCCTTTTTGCGCGAGGGCTGGCGGGCTTTAGGCTTGAGCACATAAATGCCTGAGCCGGTGCGCACCTCGACCACATGTTCCACCTCCAGCGCAATCAGGGCTTCGCGCACCGAAGGGCGGCTCACACCCAACTGCTTGGCCAGTTCGCGCTCGGCCGGCAGGCGTGTGCCGGCCGCAAACTCGCCCTTGCTGATCAGCGAGCGTAATTGCTCGGCAATCTGGCGGTACAAGCGTTGCGGTTGGATGATTTGCAGTGGCATGCTGGGCGCTCTTGAAATGTTGCTAAAGGTTGATCAGAATTGGACAATTGGTCAGATGACGCCCGGGGCGGTTCCAGTGGTGCCCTTGCGGCGGTCGCTCACACTCACGACGACAAACACCGGAGCGCACAGGGTCAAAAAAAACCATTACGGGCACGCCATCAATCAAGGCGCTTACCGCTGTCTTCATCAAATAAGTGCACCTTGGCGGCATCAATTTGAAGCCCCACGATGTCATCGGGACTCACCGCTGTTCTCCCATGCAAAACCACGGTGAATGTCATTTCGCCCACCTTCAGCACAAGCTCCGTCTCCGCGCCGGTGGGCTCCACCACAAACACCTTGGCCGCAATCCCTTGTCCCGCCGCAGTGATGCCAATGTCACCCGGCCGGACGCCATAGTGAACAGCCTGGCCGTCCACGCCCGTGCTAGTTGCGCCAGCCGGCCACTGATGACCCTGCGCCTCTACCCAGGCACGCCCATCGCGTTGGCGCAAGGTCCCCTTGAAAACATTCATGGCGGGTGAACCGATAAATTGCGCCACGAACAAATTGCCCGGGTGATCAAACAACTCCAGCGGAGTGCCGATCTGCTCAATGACGCCGTCATTCATCACCACAATGCGATCAGCCATCGTCATGGCCTCGATCTGGTCATGGGTGACGTAGACCGTGGTTGTTTTTAGCCGCTGGTGCAGAGCCTTGATTTCGGCGCGCATCGCCACCCGCAGCTTGGCGTCAAGGTTGGAGAGCGGCTCGTCAAATAGAAAAACCTTGGGATCGCGAACGATCGCACGTCCCATTGCGACCCGTTGGCGCTGCCCGCCTGACAGCTCACGGGGGAAACGATCCAGAAGAGGATCAAGGTTCAGAATGCGCGCGGCATCACCCACCCGCTTGTTGGTGAGTTCGGCATCGGCTTTGCGCAGCTTGAGACTGAAAGCCATGTTGTCCCGCACGGTCATGTGCGGATACAGCGCATAACTTTGAAACACCATTGCGATATCGCGGTCTTTGGAGTCAAGCTCATTGATGACGCGGTCATCGATTGCGATTTGGCCATCGCTAATCTCCTCCAGCCCCGCCAGCATGCGCAGCAAGGTGGATTTGCCACAGCCCGAAGGGCCTACCAGCACCACAAACTCGCCATCGGCAATGTCAAAACTGATTCCATGAATGATCTTGATCTTGCCGAAACTTTTTTTGATGTTCTTGAACGATACGGATGCCATCTGTCCTGCTCTCTTTGGATGATAGTCAGCTCTTCACGGCGCCAGCCGTCAGGCCAGACACCATGTAACGCTTGAATGTGTAATAAATTGCCGCTGGCGGCATTGCGTAAATGAGGCCGGTTGCCATGAGCAGTTCCCACGGGGAATCGTCAGCCGAGAGGAAATTGCCCAAAGCCACCGCCAGCGTCAGGCTGGCATCGTTGGACAGCAGCAGGAACGCATACAGATACTCGTTCCAGGCCAGCAACAAGGCGTAGGTTCCGACGGCGACCAGCGAAGGTACCATCAGTGGCAGGTACACCAGCCGGAATAATTGCAGGGCGGTGGCGCCATCCATCCTGGCGGCTTCGTCCAGTTCATAAGGCAACTTGTCAGAAGCTTGTTTGAGCACCCAGATGCAGTACGGTGACGCGATTGTCACCATCGCCAGTATCAAGGCCCACTGGCTGTTGAGCAAACCATAATTACCCATAGTCTTGTACATCGGGACTGCAAGAAACGCCGCTGGTATGCAGTAGGTGAACAAGGCAAGGTTCATCACCGTGCGGCCACCGCGCACTTTGAGGCGACTGATGGCAAAGGCCGCCATCGTCGAGATGGCCAGCGTCAGGACGCCTACCGACAAGGCAATTACCAGCGAGTTACCCAGTTGGGTCCAGAAGTGCTCAAGGTAAAAATGCTTTTGCCTGAACACAAAGGCGAAATTGTCGAGCGTCGGGTTCTTGGGCCACAGGCGCCCCGAGGTGGCTTGGTCTCTTGGTGAAATCGCAAACAAGACCATGTGGTAGATCGGGATAATGGTCCACAGCAGCACGGGGATGCCAATGAGCAACAGTTTGGCTTCGGCCGTCACACTCTTTAAGGTGATGCGCTTCACTTGGAGAGCCTTTTCATCATGAAGTACAACAGCGGCAATACCAGAGGCAATGCCACCACAACGGACGCCAGGGATAGGTCAACCTGATCCAGTCGCAGGTAACGGATGCCCAAGGTGGCGAGTACATGCGTCAAATCTGCCGGGCCGCCGCCGGTCAGCAGGTAAACGCTGTTGAAGTCGCCCAGCGTCCAGATCATCGACAGGATGGTGGAGGTCAGATACAAGCTGCGCATTGATGGCCAAGTGATGAATTTGAATTTTTGCCAGGTACTCGCCCCATCGACGGACGCCGCTTCGTATTGCTCAGCCGGAATCGCCATACGCCCCGCCAACAAGATCAGCGTCCAGAACGGCAGGGATTTCCAGATGTGCGCGAGCATCGAAAAACTCAATGCCAGCGTTGGATCATTAAGCCAATTGGGGCCATCCATTCCCGTGACCCGGAAAATCAGGGTATTGATGATGCCCCACTCGGGGTTGAGCATGAAGCGCATCGACAAAATGGTGGGTATCGACGGCACCGCCCAGGGAAGAATAAAAACTGCGGCCAAAATCTTGACCCACCAGCGCGTATTTAGGAAATAGCCCGAAAGCAGCAGGGCAATCATCATTTTCAAATTAACCGAAACGACAACAAAGATGACCGTATTGATCATCGTGCGGGAAAAAATAGGATCTGCAAACAACCTCACATAGCTGTCTGGATGTCGGGCCAGCCACAAACCATAACCCACGGGGTAGATGACAAAGACAAGAAAAATAAGGAGATAGGGAACAACGAAGACCATTCCCCAGAATTGCCACGATGACGCACCTCGGCCCAAGGGTCGAACAGGTGAACTGGCTTGATCAGCAGCAAGTGAACTCATGGCTTTTGAAGGTGCACAACCGTCCCGGCAACAGGGCGGCCGCGCAACTCTTTCTTTTAAATGACGATGTTAGTTGGCGACCGTCTTGATACGCGCGATCATTTCATCGACTGCCTTGTCAACGGGAATTTTTTCATTGAGGATGCGGTTCATGGCCTTGGCCCAGACGTTCTCGTTGTTCAGGATCGTGAACTTGTAGTTCTTGGTGAACTCGAAATTCACGGTACCTGCCTTGAACTGGTTGTAGACCGACGTACGGTGCGGATCCGCTTTCCAGAACGGGCGCTCCTGCGGCGCTTTCATCACGGGGAACCAGCGTCCGAGCGAGCCTTCCACATACGGCGTGAGATTCTCGTCCTGCATCAGGAAACTGACAAACTCCTTGGCGCGCGTCTTGTTTTTGGCCTGCGCGAACACCACACCGGTCTTGACTGCCGCGCGGTAAACCATCTTGCTACCATCAGGCTTGTTCGGAAAGCCTGCCGTGCGGATGTTCTCGGTGTAATTCTTCTTGGCGATGGCCCTTTCCTCTGGCTTGAGGGCTTCATTGTTCATGTCGTCAAGCCACTTTGCCACGATCGAGATGGTGGCGTTGTGTGTCATCAGCGTTGTCTTGTTATGGAACGCAACGTTGTTGTCCGGGTCTGCCCAGCTGGTTGACGACGGCGGCGTACAACCACGGGCGTAGATGTTGGTGTAGTCGGTCATGGCAGCAACCAGTCCAGCTTTCACTTTGGGGTCGTCCACCAGGAGTTTGCCACTGTCGCTGACCAGCGACACGTTGTAGGCATCCATGAACGTCAGGAAGGAGTAGAACGAGTCGGTCGCACCCACGCCCAGGGGCTGGCCGATGCCAAAAGTACGTTTGCCGGTTTTCTGGCGGTAGGCCGGCTGCGCCTTGTCACACCAGAACGACCAGTAGTCGCTCCATTTGGTCGGAATATCCGACTCCTTGAAACCTGCCTCTGCCAGCATATCCACCCAATACTGGATGTGCATGGTCTGCTGCTTTATGGGAAACGCATAGTAGGCACGTTTGCCGGTTTGGTTGTTAAGCAAAAAGGCTGTCTCCACCGTGTTAGGTGCGAACCGGGCACGAATCGGGTTGATGACGCTGCTGATATCTTCGAGCTTGCCGTCAAAAGCCCATTTGCCGGTAACCTGAAAATCAAACGGGTCGGCATAGGCCACATCCGGCGGGTTGCCGGAGTCCAGCGCAGCGACGGTCTTCGGAATTATGTCGATTTGCGAATACTGCGACAGCTCTACTTTGACGCCCTTGTGCTTTTCTTCGTATTTTTTAATGACGGCAAACAAGGCGTCATCTTCGGCCTTGTAATAACCCTTGACCCACCAGACAGTGAGTTTTTCCTGGGCAATGGCCTGGCCGCCGGCCAATAGCGCCGTGGTCATGAGGGTCGCCGTGGCAAGTAGTTTGAATTTCATCGATAGTCTCCTTGTGTAGTGAGTGAGGAAAAAGGTTGCGGCGATCAGGACGCTTTTAGCGGCATGTGGAGCGCTTTTTAAGCAGTATTAGAGGTTAGCCAGAATTGGACAAGTGGTCAGACCAATTGATAATCCCATAATTCCACCTTCCGGGCATCCGGCTAAACCCTAAGAGCTTGATTGGGTTGGGGCCGCGGAGTCAGACCGCAGGACGTGCTGTACGCCGGCCTTCGACCAGCGTCATGGCGTACTGAATGGCATCGACCATGCTCTCGGCACTGGCGCGGCCCGTGCCCGCGATGTCGAATGCCGTGCCGTGGTCCACCGAGGTGCGCAGAATCGGCAGGCCCAGCGTGATGTTGACGCCGCTGACCGACTGCCACACGCCTGTGGCCGGGTCGATGCTGAAGCCCAGCAGCTTGACCGGGATGTGGCCCTGGTCGTGGTACATCGCCACCACCGCATCGAACTGCTCGGCGCGCAGCTTGATGAACACCGTGTCGCCGGGCCAGGGCCCGGTCACGGCATGGCCTGCGGCGGCGTATTCGGCCACCAGGGGGGCGATGATGGCGCCATCTTCCTTGCCCAGAATGCCGCCTTCGCCCGCATGCGGGTTGAGTCCGGCCACGGCCACGCGCGGCTGCTTGATGCCCAGCGCGTGCAGGGCTTCGAGCGTCACGTCGAGCACGCGGCGCAGGCGTTGCGGTGTGAGCCGGGCCGGCACCTCGGCCAGGGCGCAGTGGGTGGTGACATGGGTCACGCGCATCGGCCCATGGGCCAGCATCATCACGCCGTCGCGCATGCCGGTCAGATGGGCCAGCATTTCGGTGTGGCCTTCGAACGGATAGCCCGCCATGTGCAGCGCCTCCTTGCACAGCGGAGCGGTCACGATGGCGTCGGCCTCGCCGCTCTGGCAGAGTTGCACGGCACGTTCCACGGCACGGTAGGCCCAGTGACCGCCCGCTTCGCTGATTTGGCCGATGGTCAGCGGCTGCGTTACCGGCCCGACATCGATCATGTCCACTACCGCAGCGGTGTCGAGTTGGAGCAGGCGCGCGGCTTGCTCCAGTGCCTGGGCACTGCCAAGCACCTTGAGTTCGATGCGGCCCTGCGCGACGAGATCGCGCATCTGGTGCGCGGCCTTGACAATGATCTCGGGGCCGATGCCCGCCGGGTCGCCCATGGTCAGGGCCAATCGGATGGGTGTGTTCATGGGATGCGTTCCTTGGAAATTAATCGGTGTGGTGTGAAAGAGAGAGTGCGGCCAACAGGGCGCGCAGGTCGTCGGGCGGACCGAAGGCGCCCGAACGAGAATAACAAGTGAGGCCATCCCACAGCCCACCGACCAGACGGGCACGGCCCCAGCCAGCGCGCGGACTGGGGCCGGCTTGCAGGCTGCGCACGTCGGCAGCTCGGCACAGGGCCAGCAAGGTGTCGCCGCCCACCACCACCAGTGTGGTCGGGCGGGGCCGGGTGGTGACGATGGCAAGCATTTGTTGCCTTAACCGAGCCTGCGCCTCGGCAGGACAAAGAGGCTGTGCCTCGGCCAGATCGAGCAGGTCGGTGCCTGCAACGGGCCGTGGCAGGTGACGCAATTGTTCTCGCAGCACCGGGTGGCGGCTGGCGGTGAGCACCAGGGTCAAGCCCTCTGTAGGGGCTG
>DATCIC010000107.1:0-4095 GCA_036508025.1 Rhodoferax sp.
TACCGCCCCAGCCGGCGCCAACCGCTGGCATCACGCCAACGCGGGCGCGCGTGCTGCCCGACCAGTCGTTCAACACCGAGCGCTGGCGCAGCGTGGACGCCGAGGTGGGCTTGCGGGCCAAGGCCCTCAAGCGCGACAAGGAGCTGCCACTGGAAGACCTGGTGGCCCACTTGAGCCTGCAAGATGGCGTGTTGACGCTCGACCCGCTCAATTTTGGTCTGGCTGGCGGCCAGCTCAACAGCGTGGTCACACTCGATGGGCGCAAGGATCCGATCACGGCACACGCCAAGGTACGAGCCCGAAAAATATTGCTGGGCAAACTGCTTCCGACCGTTAAGCTGAACCAGGCCAGCATCGGCCAAATCAACGGCGAGTTCGACCTGGCCGGGCAAGGCAACTCGGTGGCTCGCATGCTGGCAAGTTCCAATGGCAAGGTGGGGCTGGTCGTCTCTGGCGGCGAGATCAGCAAGTTGATGATGGAAAAAGCTGGCCTGCATTTGTGGGAAATACTGCAGCTGAGCCTGAGCGGCGACCAGCTCATCAAGTTGCGTTGCGCGGTGGCCGACTTTGAGGTCAAGAACGGCAAAATGCAAACCGACGCACTGGTACTGGACACCCAGGTCACCACCCTGATTGGCAGCGGCAACGTCGACCTGGCGCAGGAGCGGCTGGACCTGACGTTCAACCAGAAGACCAAGGCCACCAGTCCCCTGGCCTTGCGCAGCCCGATCTATGTGCGCGGCAGTTTTGCCAAGCCCGAACTGGGCGTCGACAAGACGCGCGTCGCGGTGCGCGCCTTGGGCGCGCTGGCACTGGGCCTCGTCAATCCATTCCTGACGCTGCTGCCCTTGATCGATGCCGGTCCGGGCCAGGATAGCGATTGCGGACAGCTGGTGCGCGATGCGCGGGCCCTACCGCAGTCAAAAAGTCCTAAAAAATAGTCGCGCCCTGCCCGATGTCGGCCAGGGCGCAGCAGTTGCAAAAGTCATCGCGCCACACATCGATAATCGCGCCATGCCTGTTGACGAACCCACCTTTGACCAGCCAATAGCCGCACGCCCGGCCACGCCGGGACCGGTGCGCCCCAGCGCCCGCTTCATGGTCGCGCATCCGGCGCACTTGATGGCGCTGGGCTTTGGGTCCGGCCTGAGCCCGCTGGCGCCCGGCACGGCTGGTACCTTGTGGGCGTGGCTGACGTTTGTGCTGCTGCAACCCGGGATGAATGATGCGCGCTGGGCGCTGCTGATTGCCCTGTCACTGCCGCTGGGCTGGTGGGCCTGCAGCGTCACGGCGAAACACATGCGGGTGCTCGACCCCAGCAGCGTTGTGTGGGACGAGATTGCGGCCTTTTGGCTGGTGCTGTGGCTGGTCACCCCGGCCGGATTTTGGGGCCAGCTGGTGGCGTTTGCCCTGTTCCGATTCTTTGATGCAGCCAAGCCCGGCCCGGTCGGCTGGGCCGACCAGCTGTTTCATGGCGTCGACATCACCACCGACCCGGCAGCCTGGCGCAAGGCCGGTTTTGGCATCATGCTCGATGACCTGGTGGCAGCGGCCTGTGCCCTGCTGGTGATCGCTGGCTGGCGTTTTTTCCAATGACTAAAAAACTATCAAAATCAGAGCTGTCCACGCAGTATTTATGCGGGCTAGCGGCCGATTTGATGCTAAAAAATAAACTGAAGCTGGTGACGGCTGAAAGCTGTACCGGCGGCATGATTGCGGCCGCCTGCACCGATCGGGCCGGCTCCAGCGACTGGTTCGAGCGCGGCTTTGTCACCTACTCCAACGACGCCAAAACCGAGTTGCTGGACGTCCAGGCGCAACTGCTGCTCAGCGAGGGCGCTGTCAGCGAAGCCGTAGCGCGAGCCATGGTGCTCGGGGCCTTGGCGCACTCACACGCGCAAGCGGCGGTCGCCGTGACCGGCGTGGCCGGCCCCACCGGCGGCAGCCCGGCCAAACCGGTCGGCACGGTCTGGTTCAGCTTTGCCGTGCCGGGCCAGATCCGCACCGAAAAGTGCCACTTTGACGGCGACCGCGCGGCAGTGCGCGCCGCCACCGTGCGGCACGCCTTTACCAGGCTGGTGGAGCTGCTGGGCTGAATCGTCTTTTGTCACGGCTTCATTTCCAGCGCTGACAACTCCAGCCCCTCAATCTCCTGCAGCGATTTCCCCGCAATCCCCTGCAAGTCCCCATACATGCCCACGGTCGCGCCCATCACGCGCTCGATCTGCTCCTGGCGCTTGGCCCATTGCTTCATGATGACCTTGCGTTCTTTGTCCAGGTCGTCCTGCATGGATGAGAAGGCTTCCACAATCGCTTCCACGCGCTGCCTGAAGCGCGGGCCGGTGAGGTACTGGTAAACCATCTCGGTCTTGGTTTGCAGGCCGTCAGACAGGGCGCGGGTCTGGCTGATTTGCAGCAAGGCCTGGCGCAACATGATGGCCACGGGTATCGCCACGCGCGGGGATGTGATCCAGACACCGTCCACCAGGTCAAACGTTTCCACGCCTTTGGGCAGCACCTGGCTGACCAGCACGCAGACCTCGGCCTTGGCGCTGCGCTGGTCTTCACGCAGCTTGGGCAGCCAGCCGTCGCTCCAGTTGCGGGTGCGTTTGGATTCCCACAGGATGCTGCCGCAGAGAACCCCGCTCTGGCTGTTGACGCGGTGCAGGGCGTCGCCGCCAAACTCGCCCTTGGGCACCGGCTCAATCAGGTCAAACGGAAATTTGCCACGCAGCAGGTTTTCCAGCTCCAGCTCTTGCACTTCGCCTTGCAGTTGCTGCGAGCCCTGCTCGGCTTTTTGCTTGAGCTCTTCAATCTTTTGCTGCATGGAGGCGATGGTCTGGTCTTTTTCGGCCACCCGCAACTTCATGCCGTCTTCGGCTTCACGTTTGGCCAGGGTGCGTACTTCGCTCAAGCTGGTCTGCACGCGCTTTTCAATGGTCAGGTCCAGCTCGCGCTTGGCATCGTCGAGTTCGCGTTGCTTCTTGATGACCTCGGCTTGCGCCTGCTGGGCCTCAGCCAGCTTGGCGTCCTGCACCTTGAGCACGCCTTGCAGTTCTGCCAGTTCACGGGCTTTGGCTTCCAGTTCATTGGCCGAGGCCGCCTTGGCCTTTTTCGCCTCTTCTGCGGCGACGCGGGACCGTTCGGTTTTGAGTTGGCTGGCGACCTGGTCGGCCACCTGCTCGTCCAGATCACGCTTGGCATCCGTCAGCGCTTTTTCTTTTTCGCGCATGGCGGTTTCGCGCTGGGCGATGTCACGGTCTTTCTGGGCCAGTTGCGCTTCGAATTGCTGTCGGGTGGCGGCCAGCAGCGGCGCTGCCAGCGACTCGGTCAGTTTGATTTCTGTTCTGCAGTTGGGGCAGATGATGGTGGGTTCGGTCATGGTGATCATGACCTTAACTCACAAAACGATTTGTCGCGTCATTGACCGCAAAAAAAGACTGGGCTGAACGCCGTACCTGCTGACCGGTCAGCCTGGTCTTTGCCGGCGACTTCGGCCGCGAGGCGTTTGCCGAAATGCCGGCTCTGACCGGCAAGCCACCGCTACCGTTACTTGCGGCCGACCACCAACAGGAACACGCCCAGAATAATGCCGCCGGCGCTGACGATCAAGGGCACGTTGACGGTTTGCTTTTCTTGCACCTTGAGTTCAAGCGGGCCGAGCTTCATACCCGTCGTTTCCTTGGTGTAAGTGAAGCCGCCATAGGCCAAGCCGAGGCAACCGGCGGCGATCAGGATGATGCCTATCATTTTGGTGGGGTTCATGGGGTTCTATCTCCTAAAAATGTGAAACAGCTCGTTAACGCATTGCGCCAGCTTCATGGTAGCGGATACCAGCGCCGCGGGCACTGGGAACGAGTGGAGGCTAGACAAAAAGAAATGCCTCGTATGTGCGCAGACGCACAGATCAACGCCGGCGAAGTGGCAACAATTCAGAGAACTTGAGGTCATGGTCAGTCAGCGGGTTGACAAGCTGAAATGCACCCACCGGCCAGCCCCTATTTACGGAGATTTTTCACATGCGCACCAGATTTGAATTATTGGCTTTGAGCACCGCGCTGGCGGCCTTGACGGCGCTGTCTGTCGGCTGCAGCA
>DATCIC010000108.1:0-8776 GCA_036508025.1 Rhodoferax sp.
GCAGGCTGATGGTGGGCAAAAAGCGTCGTTCCATCTCGTGTTGGTACATCGACGCACACGGAATCAGCATGTCGGCAAAGGTGGCCAGCATGCCGCCATGGCAGTTCTTGAGCGGGTTGGTGTGCCGCTCTTCCACCCGAAAACCCAGCAGCAGGCGCTGGCCGGTCCATTGGCCATACAGCGGCCCGTTGTGGGCCATGAACGGGCCGCCCACCACGATGGGGCGAAATCCGTCCGGAATATCAAGTGGGGCGACCGATGAAACATCATCAAAACCGGCGGGGGTGAAAGTGGTAGTCATTTAGTAGCTGCCTGAGTCTGTTTAAGGGCGAGGTCACCCGGTCAAAAGAAGCACTATAGAGTAGCTTCGCTGTGGCTTTTTGGGCCGGGTGTCCGGGCCGCGACAAACGTCAGGGCGATTTGTAGATCAGGAATTCTGCCCACCAGACAGCCAGAAAAGTAGAAACGGCACCCGAAGGTGCCGTTTGGGTGAGATTGTCAGAACTTTAAGCCAAATCAGCCTCCAGCCACCGTCCCTACTGCCTAAGCAGCTATCTATTTGATATAAAACTTAAACCAATGCAGCCTTGGCCGCCGCCTTCACCTTCAGCCGCCACCATGCGCTCGAAGGTTCAGGTCGTGCAAGGTTTTGTCGATGTTCAGGTTGTGGGGGTCGCCTGAATGGCTGTGCCGGTCACGCTGCACTTCGCACGGATGAAATCGAACATCGGGCGGAACACATCGAAACAGGCTGCATCCAAGGTGGGCACAAAATTCTTGGCGAAAGAAACCTTGTCACCAACAAATTCGATTATTTCGCCACCACCCGAAGTGGCCCTCTTCTGAAACCATGGACCAAGAAGGTCCTTGTCGTCGATTTCATACTGGATGGTGTAACTGAAACCGGGGTCGCCCTTCACTTTGTCGTACTCGTAGAGGTGGCGGAAGATTTCGATCAATGCCTCAAACAGGTTTGACTTGCCGCTGCCGTTTTTGCCGACAAATACATCGAGAAAGCTGCTGCCATCAAAGTTCAGAGTGAAGTCTTTGAGGTTTTTGTACTGGCCGATGGTGAGTGATTTCAGGCGCATGGCGGATCTCTTAAACCTGCGCCATCATGGCGCCCAGCAGTTCGGTTTGCTTGCCGGTGGCAGCGTTGATTCGGTGTTCCAGCGTATCGCACAGGGCCATAAGTTGGTCGATTTTGGCGACGATACGGTGTTGCTCTTTGAAGGGGGGCAAAGGGAATGGTAGCGGGTCAATATCCTTGTGATTTATCTGTGGGACGCTTGTCCCGGTGTTCAAGGTAGCCAAGTCTATTGTCAATAGCCAAAGGTATGCGTAATCAGTTTCAACTCCTTTTATTGGAGTAATCGCCATGGTGTTTAGATCGACAAAAATTGGATTTCCAACGATTCTTTTTTTATTCGTAGCAATTGCGCCACCTCGCTTAGGAAAGATGATGCTGCCAGTTGGTATAAGCGAGCGGCTCATTCTTTCATCGGGATCAATGAATCTTGAGGAGGTGGTGATGAGTAATTCGTTTCCAGGAAGATTCATGTCGCCGACTTTGACGTAGGCAACAGCGCCTATTTCCTTTTCGAGCGCTGCATCGAATGTGTTACCGCTAGTGGTATTAAAGACTGAGCTAAGCCTCACCCATGCCCACCCCTGCGGCAGTGCATACGGTATTTCCTCCTGCGTAATTTTCTTCGCATCTTCGAGGCTTCGCATGCCCCGTATTCGCCCTTCCTTAATCAGGCATTTTTTCTCAGCTTCGATCTCTTTCAGTAGTTGGCTGGCGGGTGGGTCGTTGGGATTTTGCGGGACGAGTTTGCCCATGACGGCAAGTTGCAGGATGGTCTTGCGCAGTTCGGTGACGTTCTCGCGCACGGCGTAGAGTTCGCCGAAGTGGTGAGTGATGAACTGCCAGGCGTCGGTGAAACTGTCGCCCGCCGGTGCATCCAGCAATTTCTTGAGCGCGGCGGCATGCACACTGCGCCGCTTTTGCTCTCGCTCGTTACGTAACTTTTCCAACTCATCGCAACGCGCCATGAGCTGGTCGATTTTGGCGACGATGCGGCGTTGCTCGGGGATGGGCGGGAGCGGAAAGACGCCTTGAAAGAAGTCGCCATCATTGATCGCTGGATAAGCGACACCTTTCATCGTGCTCTCCACATATTTAATGAATATAGGAGAACGAAGATAGGAATATATAAAGCGATTGCTTATGCCAATAAACGGGTGAAGAATTGCGAATGCCGTACTCGCGATTGGCTCATGCTCAAATTCGCCTTCCACGATGGCGATATTCAGCAGGTAAGGCCGGACTGTTGAATAAATGACCGTCCCCTTCTGCACAAGTTTTCTGGCTCGTGATGGCGCTTCGTGATCTTCGAGAATTTGAACTTCCTTGCCGATAACCCCAGCCGTGTTGTCAATTGATCCAACATCGATATAAGTGAAACGGCTATCAGGAGTTTTTTGTCCCCAGTCGTGACAAATATCTCTGACCCGTACCCACTTCCACCCCATTGGCAGCGCATACGGCACCTCCTCCGCCTTGATCTCCGGCAGCGGCTTCGGCACTTTGATCTTGCCCGCCTTCACCAGTCGCTTTTTCTCGGCTTCAATCTCTTTCAGCAGTTGGCTGGCGGGCGGGTCGTTGGGGTCTTGTGGCACCAACTTGCCCTGCATGGCCAGCGTCAGAATCAGCTCGCGCAGCTTCTTGATGCCATCGGGCGCGGCAAAGGCGGTGTCGAAGTGCTGCTCCAGACTGTCAGCGGTTTGCTTATTCATGGGTGCTTTCTTTCTTGAGCACTTCGCGGCCTTTGTCGGTGAGTCGGTATTTTTGTAATCGACTGTTGGGCTTGTCAGGTATGGACATTTCGATGAGTTCCATTGCCAGCGCCGGGGCGATGTAATCCCGACTGAAATGCATGCGGTCTTTGAGATGGAGGGTTGCCATCATTTCCGCGCGTGTCACGTCTCCGGCCATGCCCTGAAGCAGCCGCAGAACTTGCGGGGTGACTTGCGGGGTGACTTGCGGGGTGACTTGCGGGGTTGCGCCATCGATGGGTTCGGCATAGGGCAAGACCACGCGCACGAAGCTTTTACGAATTTCAAATACCTCTTTGCCGTAGGCTTGGACGATGCGCAGAATGCCAGAGCCCAGATGCTCAACGATCTTCAGATCACGAAACACCCGCATGATTTCTTTGTTGCGGGGCACCGAGCCGCCGCTGAAAAAGTCTGCTTCTTCAACGCCATAAGGCAGGCCGCCCATGGCGGTGACTTCAACCCGGTCAGAAAAAAACTCGATCTTGGGCACGGCACCGTAGGAGTAGTCGTTGTGAACAATGGCGTTGATAACGGCTTCGCGCATGGCGATGGAATTGATCATCTCGCGCTCTTGGCGCAGGGGGTAGCCGATCTTGGTGAAGATGGTGTTTTCTACCTCCACCCGATCCAGAACGGCTTTCAGCGCTTTGACCAGCGAGCAGCGGCCATAGTCACGGTTTTCCACCAGGTGCATGCGCGTGGCGTCGGTGTATTTGGCGACCTGAATGGAAACGCCGTTGTTGTCGGCCAGCAAATAGGCGGCGTAATTGGGCTTGTCGTCTGAAGTGAGTAACTCCAGATTTTTCATGAAGGCATCGTTTAAATGCAAGCCACGGGCTTCGTAATAGATGCGCAGTTGCTCAAAACTGAGGTCTTGGCGGGGCGACTCCATGCGGCCTATGGTGTTGCGCACGCGCCTGCCGTACAGCGACTCAATCATTTCCAGCGGCATGGGTTCTGCGGCACTGCCCACGCGCAGGAAACACCCCTTTTCAGTCATGCCGAATTTTTTGAGGTAGTAGGGTTTTTCCAGGCCGCCAGCCACGGTGACGCGAATGATGTCCTGGTTGTCACGTCGTTCGTGAATGATTTCAAACAGCCCCATGATGGACGGCTGGATGTTGCTCTTGAGGCGGTCTTTGATGGCGAGTTGTGCCGCATCGCAGTCGGACAAGCCGTGCGTTTGGCCGTTGTTGTCGATGCCAATATAAAGAATGCCGCCCTCTTTGGCATTCAGAAAAGAGACCACTTCTTTTTCTAACGACTCGGTGAGTTCGCGTTTGTATTCGATGCGATTGGATTCGCTCACTGCCCGCCTCCGAGTGCGTGCATGAGTTCAGTTTTGAGCGCGTTTTGTGCGGCTTCAAGCTGGCGGCTTATGTCATGAAACTCCTGCATCAACTCGACGGGGTCGCGGTGGGTTACGGTCACTTCATGCGGGTTTTTGTAGTCGAGGTTGTAATTGCGCGCGGCGATGTCTTTGGCTGAGACTTTCCATGCCTGTGCGGTCGTCTTGCGGCCTTTGCGCTGCGCGCCACCCCACCACTTTTTTTCCAGATCAAATTCGTCAATGGTCAGCGGTTTTCCGCGCGAGTAAGACTTGTAGCCCAGCGGGTAAGGGTGCTCAAAAAACCAGACGTCTTGCGTCGGCGTGCCTTTTTCAAAGAACAGTACGTTGGTGGAGATGCTGGTGTAAGGGCAAACACGCCCTTGGGCAAGCGCACGATGGTGTGCAGGTTGAACTCTTCCAGCAACTCGCGTTTGAGATTGGTTTTGGTGCCCTCGCCAAACAAAAAGCCATCAGGCAGCACCACGGCGGCGCGGCCGGTGTCGTGCTTGAGCAGATGCATGATCAACGCCATGAAGAGGTCGGCGGTTTCGCGGGTCTGGTATTTGCGCGGAAAGTTGTTTTCAATGCCATCTTCTTCCATGCCGCCGAAGGGTGGGTTGGTGATGATGATGTCCACGCGGTCTTTGGGGCCGTATTCTTTGAGCGGGCGGCGCAAGGTGTTGTCGTGACGGATGTTGCTGGGCACGTCGATGCCGTGCAGCATCAGGTTGGTCATGGCCAACATGTGCGGCAGCGGTTTTTTCTCTACCCCGTGAATGCTGGCTTGCAGGGTGTTGCGCTGCTCGGCAGTCTTGATCTGGGCGTTGAGGTGGTCGATGGTGCAGGTGAGAAAGCCGCCAGTACCGCAGGCGGGGTCGAGCACAGTTTCACCCAGTTGCGGGTTGAGGATGTCCACCATGAACTGGGTGACGGCGCGCGGGGTGTAGTACTCGCCCGCGTTGCCAGCGGATTGAAGGTCGGCAAGACTTTTTTCATAAATGTCATTGAACAGGTGACGGTCGGATGACGAGTTGAAATCGACATCAGCTTCAATGCTGTTGATCACCTGGCGCAGCAGGGTGCCGGACTTCATGTAGTTGTAGGCATCCTCAAACACCGAGCCGACGCCCTTACCGCGTGGCGATACGCCTGCTGTGGTGGCGAGTTTTTTGAGCGATGGAAAGAGTTCGTTGTTGACGAAGTCGATCAGTTCTTCGCCGGTGATGCCTTCGTCGTTTTTGGCCCAGCTACTCCAGCGAAAGCGACTTTGCAGGGGTGATTTGTAGCCAGGGATGGTGAACTGCCATTCCTGCTCTTTGTCGTCGAATATTTTCAGGAACAGCAGCCAGACGATTTGACTGATGCGCTGTGCATCACCGTCGACGCCGACATCCTTGCGCATGATGTCTTGAATGGATTTGATGAGGGTACCGATGGACATAACTTGTGTTGCTCCAATTTTTGTTTATCAGGCGCGGTAAAGCGCTTGTTCGAGTTCTTGCACGGCGTGCTGGTATTGATCCAGGCCGCCAAAAGTGCGAATAATCTCGATCGGGGTGCCGAACTGGGTAAAGGGTGCGATGGTGAGAATCTGCGTTTCTTCAATGGGCCCCACGCCTTCGTCGGCGTATTTGTCGAGCAGGGCTTGCAGCACGCGCTGGGCTTGTTCGCCGTAGCGGGTGAAGTAGTCGCGCTTCCTGACTTGCGCAGCGCGTTCTTTTCGGGTTAGCGGCGGCTGACCCCAAGCCACATGGCACACCAGGTCGAAGGGGTCGCAGTCGCGTCCAATGTCCTCAGCCAGTGCTGCAAAGAAAACGCCTTCGTTGGCCAGTGCGTCGATCACGGTCTGTTTTTTGTCGGCGCTGCTCCAGCGGCGCAAGAAGTCATCGAGCGAGGCGAATTCTTTGGCGAGTGCTTTGCGGGTGTAGTCTTTCAGCGATTCGGTGATCAGCTTGCCGTTGGCATCGAAATACTGCACGCGCTCTGATGCTACTTTGACTTCGACATTGGCCACCACATAGCGGCGAACACCAGAGCCTTCCTCACCAGGGCCTGGATCTGCCACCCCGGTCCATTTGGTGTTTTCCTCGACGAGGGGATAGGTAAAGCCACTTTCCGGGTTATCGGGGTTTTCGTCCTCCATCGTGTCTGGCGGAACGGGTGATTCGTCAGGTTTTGGTTCGTAGATTTGCACCGGGTCCCCGTCAAAGTCGGGGTCGGCAAACAGTTCGGTGGCCTTCTTGAAGTCGATGATGGTGAAGTAGTACTTGTCGTAGTCTTCATTGATGCGGGTACCGCGGCCGATGATCTGCTTGAACTCGGTCATGGACTGAATGCGCTGGTCCAGCACGATGAGCTTGCAGGTTTGGGCATCAATGCCGGTGGTCATCAGCTTGGAGGTGGTGGCGATAACCGGGTACTTGCTCTCGGGGAAGATGAAGTTATCCAGTTCAGCCTTGCCTTCTTCGTTGTCTCCGGTGATGCGCATGACGTACTTGTGGTTTTGGGCGACCAGATCGGAATTTTCATTCACCAGTGCCTGACGCATGCGTTCGGCATGGTCAATGTTGTCGCAAAAGACAATGGTTTTGTCGAAGCGGTTGGTTTGCTTCAGGAAGTCGCTGATTTTCTTGGCGACCAGCTCGGTGCGTTTTTCAAGCACCAAGGTTTTGTCGAAATCTTTCTGGTTGTAAATGCGATCTTCAATCTCGTAGCCATGTTTGTCCACCATGCCCTTGTCGGGACGCCAACCGGCCAAATCCTTGTCCAGATCGATACGCACAACCTTGTAGGGTGCGAGGAAGCCGTCGTCGATGCCCTGTCGCAGGGAGTAGGTGTAAATGGCCTCACCAAAATAGTCGGCATTGGAAACCTCTTTGGTTTCTTTTGGCGTGGCGGTTAGGCCAATCTGCGTCGCGGCGGAAAAATATTCCAGAATTGCGCGCCACGCCGAATCGGCAGCGGCACTGCCCCGATGACACTCGTCGATCACGATTAAATCAAAGAATTCGGGACTGAATTGTTTGTAAATATTTTGATCTTCTTCAGTTCCCGTGACCGCTTGATAAAGTGACAAATAGATTTCATACGATTTATTGGCCTGCCGTTTCTGTATCTTGGTCATGGCCGAGCCAAACGGTTTGAAATCGTTGGTCATGGTCTGATCAACCAGGATATTGCGGTCGGCCAGAAACAGGATGCATTTCTTCTCTTTGGATTTCCACAACCGCCAGATGATCTGAAAGGCGGTGTAGGTCTTGCCGGTGCCGGTGGCCATGACCAGCAAAATGCGGTTCTGACCGCGAGCGATGGCTTCGATGGTCTTGTTGATGGCCAGGAGTTGGTAGTAGCGTGGCGTTTTGTTGCTGCCGTCGCTGTAATAGTCCTGCGTCACCAGATCGCTCTGCTGGCTGGTCAACCCCAGGTGCGTTGCCCACCATTGCCAGAGTGTGTCGGCGCTGGGGAATTCGTGCAGCCCCAATTCGCGCTCGATAACACCATCAGCTGAAATTTTGTTGTGGAACAGAAAGCCTTCGCCGTTGCTGCTGAACACAAAGGGCACTTGCAACATGTCGGCGTAGCCCAAGCCTTGCTGCATGCCATCGCCGATAGAGTGGTTGGCGTCCTTCGCCTCAATCACTGCAAGGGGAATGTTGGGCTTGTAGAACAGCACGTAGTCGGCGCGTTTGTGCTTGGCGCGGGTGTGCAACTTGCCACGGACGATGATGCGGCCTTTGGTAAGCAGAAATTCTTCACGAATCTGGGTCGCAATATTCCATCCCGCTTGCTCAAGTGCGGGCGTGATGAACTTGGTGCAGATATCGCGTTCGCTGAGTTGACGTTTATCCATTGCAGAGTGGCTCCCCAAGCTATTTCATGTTCTTTGTATGTGCTTCTGGATAGCCGGATTGGCAATCGGTTTGAGTGTATCAATGAGCGGTCGGAGCGTTCTGCGGCTCCTTTATTTCAGCGCATCTCAAGAGACGTGAAAAAAAGCCCCGTTCGCGCAGTGGCAAACGGGGCTTAGCGATGAGTAGTTTATACGAAATAAGCCTCTAGCCCTCAGCCAGTCTGCGTAAGTAGCTATCTATTACGTAGCATATCTCAAGCCGCCGGCGGCGCTTCCGCCACTGGTGCCGCCTTTGCCGCAGCCGCCTTCACCTTCAGCCGCCAGCCATGCAGCAACGGCTCGGTATAGCCGCTCGGTTGGCTCAATCCTTTGAACACCAGATCGCAGGCGGCCATGTAGGCCATGCTGGTGTCAAAGTGCCCGGCCATGTTCTTGTATAGCGGGTCACCGGCGTTTTGCTGGTCCACCACGGCGGCCATGCGCTCGAACGTTTCCTTGATCTGCGCCGCGCTGGCGACCCCGTGGTGCAGCCAGTTGGCCATGTGCTGGCTGCTGATGCGCAGGGTGGCGCGGTCTTCCATCAGGCCGACGTTGTGGATGTCGGGCACCTTGGAGCAGCCGACGCCCTGGTCGATCCAGCGCACCACGTAGCCCAGAATGCCTTGGGCGTTGTTGTCGAGCTCCTGCTGAATCTCGGCGGCGCTCCAGTTTTTACTGGCCGCCACCGGCACTTGCAGCAGGCCGGTCAGCAGGTT
>DATCIC010000109.1:0-10123 GCA_036508025.1 Rhodoferax sp.
GACTGGCAAGCCGTTACCGATGTCATTTTTGGCTGTGCCAACCAGGCCGGTGAAGACAACCGCAACGTCGCCCACATGGCATCTCTGCTGGCCGGTCTGCCGTTTCAGGTGTCCGGTGCCACGATCAACCGCCTGTGTGGCTCAGGTCTGGATGCGGTGGGCACCGCATCCCGTGCCATCAAGGCCGGTGAAGCCACAATGATGATCGCCGGTGGGGTCGAAAGCATGAGCCGCGCGCCTTTCGTCATGCCCAAAGCCGAAAGTGCCTTCAGTCGCGCCCCGGTGGTTTATGACTCCACCATTGGCTGGCGCTTCGTCAACAGACTCATGAAAGCCCAGTACGGCATCGATTCCATGCCGGAAACTGCCGAGAACGTGGCTACTGAATACAAGATCGAGCGTGAAGCACAAGACCGGATGGCGCTGGCCAGTCAGATGAAAGCTGTCGCGGCGCAAAAGGCCGGCCACCTGGCGCGTGAAATCACGGCCGTCACGATCCCTCAGAAAAAGGGCGACGCCCTCTTCGTGGACAAGGACGAACATCCGCGTGAAACCAGCCTAGAAGTGCTGGCCAAACTCAAACCGATCGTGCGCCCGGACGGTACCGTCACCGCCGGCAACGCCAGTGGCGTCAACGATGGCGCTTGCGCGCTGCTGCTAGCTGACGAAACCACCGCTGCCAAAAACGGCCTGACCCCCCGAGCCCGAGTCGTTGGCATGGCCAGCGCTGGCGTGGCGCCGCGCATCATGGGTATCGGCCCGGCCCCGGCCACACAGAAGGTGCTGGCCCTGACCGGCCTGACGCTCGATCAACTGGACGTGATTGAGCTCAACGAAGCCTTTGCCGCCCAAGGGTTGGCTGTGCTTCGTTTGCTGGGTCTCAAAGACGATGACGAGCGCGTTAACGCGTGGGGCGGCGCCATTGCGCTGGGGCATCCACTCGGTGCATCCGGCGCGCGGCTGGCCACGACGGCCATCAACCGCCTGCACGCCACCGGCGGCCGCTATGCCTTGTGCACCATGTGCATCGGCGTGGGGCAGGGCATCGCCGTCATTCTGGAACGAATGTGAAGATGAGCAAGCAAGAAGTTACTTTGGTTACTGGCGCCAGTGCTGGCATCGGCCGGGCGATCGCCGAAGCCCTGCTGGTCGCGGGCCGGCAGGTGGTGAATATCGACTATATAGCCCCGGCCTGGTCGCATCCGAAGCTGGTGTCGTTCCAGGCCGATTTGACGCGCGAAGATCAGACCCGCTCGCTGGCGCAGCAGGTCACTGCGCAGTACAACGTGACGGCATTGGTCAACAACGCCGGCGCCACCCGTCCCGGCAGCATCGACACGGCCACCGTGGCCGACCTCGACTATGTGGTGGCCCTGCATTTCCGGGCCAACCTGCTGCTCACGCAGGCGGCTTTGCCGGCGCTGCGTGCTTGTGGTCGTGGCCGCATAGTCAACATCGCTTCGCGTGCGGCACTGGGAAAGCAAGAGCGGGTGGTTTATTCGGCCACCAAGGCCGGCCTGATCGGCATGACGCGCACGCTGGCGATGGAACTGGGGTGCCACGGTATCACGGTAAATGCCGTGGCACCCGGGCCGATCGCCACCGAGCTGTTCCGTAACAGCAACCCGGACGGTGCGCCGCAAACACAGCGGATACTTGACAGCATCGCGGTCAAACGCATTGGCACGCCGGAGGACGTGGCGCGTGCGGCGCTGTTTTTCCTGTCACCGGACAACGGTTTTGTCACGGGGCAGGTCCTCTATGTCTGTGGCGGCACCACACTGGGTGTCGCACCGATTTGATTTTTCTGCCCGTCGGGGCTTTTTTGCCCTTTGGGGCTTTTTTAAGGACGACACCATGTCTCAAATAACCAGTCTCCACAGTGCATCTCGTCGACGGTTCAGCCTCGGCACGCTGGCTGCCGCCGCAGCGCTCGGCTTAACTCTACTGGCCACCGGGTCCGTCTCCGCCCAGGTGTCATTCCCGAACAAGCCCATCACCATCATCGTTCCCTTTTCACCCGGTGGCACAACCGACATTCTGGCGCGCATCGTTGGTCAGGGACTGAACGCTGAACTCGGTCAGTCGGTGATTATCGATAACCGTGCCGGAGCAGGCGGCAACATCGGTGGCCAACTGGCAGCCAGGGCTCCGGCCGACGGCTACACTTTATTCATGGGCACGGTCGGCACACACGCCATCAACGCCAGTCTGTATAAGAAAATGCCATTCGACCCAATCAAGGATTTCGCGCCGCTGACCCGCGTGGCGAACGTACCTAACTTGTTGGTTGCCAACCCGGCCAAGCCGTACAAGAGCGTGGTCGAGCTGATCGCCTATGCCAAGGCTAATCCGGGCAAGGTCAACTTCGGTTCGTCGGGTAACGGTACTTCTATCCATTTGTCGGGCGAGTTGTTCAAAACCATGGCCAATGTGGAAATAACACATGTTCCCTACAAGGGCAGCGCGCCAGCCGTGACCGACTTACTGGGCGGCCAAATTGACATCATGTTCGACAATCTGCCATCCTCCATTCAGCATGTGCGCTCGGGAAAGCTGCGTCCCCTCGCAGTGACTACGGCCAACCGCTCGCCCGAACTGCCCAACGTACCCACCATCGCGGAGGCCGGTCTGCCTGGTTATGAAGCCACGTCGTGGTTCGGCCTGTTCGCGCCCGCTGGCACTCCCCCGGCAGTTATCAGCAAGCTCAACACCGCAATTGTGAAGGTGCTCGGCCAGGCCGACGTCAGGAAGAAAATCAGTGAGCAGGGCGCCGAGGTTTACAGCGAAACGCCCGAGCAGTTCGCCGCTTTTATCCAGAAGGAAGTCGTCAAGTGGGGCAAGGTTGTGCGTGACTCCGGCGCGAGTGTGGACTGAGGCCGGTGACGGGTTGGGGCAGTCGGGTGTGGTTGACATTGGATTCGTCAGTGCGTCAGTTCCAAATTTCGCCACACAAGTCCGGGGCCCACAAACTCGCGGTGCTTCTTATTCCATTTCCACTTCAGACTTGAATCCGCCAAGTTTTGATCACCAGGTCAGCGACGCCACTCTTTTTCGGCCAGAGCCCGTTATTGTGACAATGCCGGATTGTCGGATATCTTTACTGCGACACAATCGCTTTGTTCATGACCGACGCGTCCTCTTGTGGTCCACTATGCCGATTGCTTCGAGGCCGGCATTGTGAGACAGGAATTTCCGGCTCAAACCGCGAACGCTGACACGTTGAATGTGTCGCAGCCGGCGCAGCGTCTCCCATCGACCGTGCGTCGGCGCACACTGTGGGGCGCGCTGGTATTGCTGGTGGCGGCCTTGCTTGCCATGCTGATCTGGCTGGCTGGCATCTATGAGACAAACCAGGTGCAGGCTCGACTTGAGCGTGATACAGGTGAAGCCGTAGGTGACGTACGGGCCTTTTTCGCACACAGCGTACAGGGTTTACAGGTCCTTCAATACGCTGACCCGACGCCCAACTCCTGGGAGATTGATGCGGGCAGTTTCCTGAGTGAACACCGCGAAATCCTGCGCCTCGAATGGCGTGACAGCGCGCTGCGCTTGCAGGCGCATGTGGACACGCCATTTCGCGCGCCCTCGTTTGATCGTCAGGGGCGCAGCGAAGTCCAGTCGGAGGTCGCCGTGGCCTGCGCCAATGCCAGGCGCTTCAGCGGACCGGCCTATGCCAGCAGTTATTTTGTGCCCATGGCCAATGGTCTTGGCCAGGAAGTCATGGAGTTCTGCCTGCCTTTGCAAAACGGCTCAAAGTTGACGGGTTATCTGACCGCCTCCTACGCCTTGCGTGACGTGCTTGAGAGTTCGCTGACGCGTCCGATGACGCGAAACTATCAAATATCCTTCACGGAGGGCGACGGTACCCGGCTCGCCGTGTTTGGCTCGATCCGGCGCGGCAGCCGCATCTTCACGGCGCGCCAGTTGATGGATTTGCCGGGGACGACCCTGGTGCTGCGCATGGACAGCTGGCGCGCTGCCCCGGACCTGTTTCCTAATGTGCTGACGGCGCTGGTGACACTGGTGTCGATCGCCCTGGTCTCTGTGCTGGGCTTGCTAGGTGAGGACATGCGCAGGCGCTTCAAGGCGGAGCACGATCTGGCTGAGGTGCTGGCGTTTCGCCAGGCGATGGAGGATTCGCTGGTAACGGGTTTGCGCGCAGGCGATCTGCAGGGTCGCACCACCTATGTCAATCCGGCCTTCTGTCAGATGGTCGGATTCTCGGCTGAAGAATTGCTGGGGCTCGGCACGCCGGCGCCATACTGGCCGCCGGAATGCGGTGAGGAATACCGGCAGCGCCAGCTTGTCCGCCACGCCGGCAACGTGCCGTCGCGCGAAGGCTACGAGTCGGTCTTCATGCGCAAGGATGGCTCCCGCTTTCCGGTTCTCGTCATTGAGGCGCCGCTGATCAACGCGCAAGGTGTGCAGACCGGATGGATGAGCGCGCTGCTTGATATCAGCGAACAGCGACGCGTGGAGGAGTTGTCCCGCGCTGGGCTGGAGCGCCTGCAGGCCACCGCGCGCCTGGCGACTGTGGGGGAGATGGCTTCGCTGCTGAGTCATGAACTCAATCAGCCTTTGGCCGCCATTTCCGGTTATGCCGCAGGCTCCCTCAATCTGCTGCGCGCAGATCTGCAGGGGGCCGGAGACATCGGATCCGAACTAAGCCTGGCCATGCAGCGCATTGCCGAGCAGGCGGAGCGCGCCGGCAAAGTCATCAAGAGCGTGCATGACTTTGTGCGGCGCCGCGACCATGTGCGTGAAGCGGTGGCGCCGCAGGCCTTGCTCGATGACATCCTGCCGCTCGTTCATCTGCAGGCGCGCCAGTTGTCGGTTCGGGTGCAGACCGAAGTGGAAGCGGGAACTCCGTCCGTGCTGTGCGACCGGACCATGGTGGAGCAGGTCTTACTGAACCTGTCGCGCAACGCCATGCAGGCCATGGACTCGCCGAGAATTTTGGAGCGCAGCCTGCTAATTCGCGTGCGCGCGCTCAAAACCAATGGCACCAGCAAGAAGTGGCTCGAGTTCTCGGTGGCTGACCTTGGCCAGGGCATCGCGCCCGAAGTGCAGCAGCAACTGTTCACTCCGTTCTTCACCACCAAAGCCGAGGGCATGGGCCTGGGCCTGAGCCTTTGCCGCACGGTTGTGGAGCAACACGGCGGCGCGCTGGAATTCTCGGCCAATCTGCCACACGGCACCGTTTTCACTTTCACCTTGCCCGCTGCCAGCGTGGCATAACATCGCGCCATGCAACCCGTGATCGACGCCCGTATCTTTATCGTGGACGATGACGCCAGCGTGCGTCAGGCGTTTGCCTGGCTGCTGCGCTCACGGCGTTTGTACAGCGAAGTTTTCGACAGTGCCGAAGCGTTTCAGCGTCAGTTCGAAGGCGCGCCCGGTACGGCGACGGAGCAGCCCTGCTGCATGTTGCTCGATGTGCGCATGCCGGGTCTGAGCGGGCTGGCGCTGTTTGACTGGCTGATTGAGCGCCAGTTGCACCTGGCCATGCCGGTGATATTCCTGACCGGTCACGCCGACGTGCCAACGGCGGTGGATGCGGTCAAACGTGGCGCTTTCGATTTCTGCGAAAAACCGTTTTCCGGCAATGCATTGGTGGACCGGGTGGAGCAGGCGCTGGCGCATTCAGAGGCATTTTTGAAAGTGCGTCGCCTCGCGACACAGGTGCGTGCGCGCCAGACTGAATTGACCGAGCGCGAACGCGACGTCATGCGCCTGCTGGTGGCAGGCCTGCCCAACAAACTGATTGCCGACCGGCTCGACGTCAGCATCCGAACCGTCGAAGTGCATCGCTCACGAGTCTTCGACAAAATGGAAGTCAAGTCAGCTGTCGAACTTGCCAATCTGCTACGCGGTGGACCAGAATGAAGCATATGCCGCATTTTTACCATTCGGGACTGGACCGGGCGGCAACTCACAGCAGTTGGCAGACTATAGGTGCCGAAGTATGAAAGCTGGGAACGATTTCGCCAAATCAAGGCTAAGTCTTTGATGCCCATGATCAATATCCACATATCATAGGAACGCATGCCCGAATCCCATTCCGACCGTATACAAACTGCACCCATTCCAGACGACGAACTCTCGCCATTCGCACCGTTTCGCTCTCCGGTGTTTCGTATGCTGTGGAGTACCTGGCTCGTGGCAAACATCTGCATGTGGATGAACGATGTGGCTGCCTCATGGATGATGGCCTCGCTCACGACCACGCCGCTTTGGGTGGCTCTGGTGCAAACTGCTGCAAGCTTGCCGATGTTTCTGCTTGGGCTACCCAGCGGCGCGTTCGCCGACATATTGGACCGCAAGCGTTATTTTTTAGCCACCCAAATCTGGGTGGCCGTGGTGGCGAGCCTGCTGGCCATCACCATCTTTCTTGGGGCACTCTCGCCTTCGCTGCTGTTGATTCTGATCTTTGCCAATGGCATTGGGTTGGCCATGCGCTGGCCAGTATTTTCAGCAATCGTGCCTGAACTCATACCACGACCACAATTGCCAGCGGCACTCGCACTCAACGGCGTGTCCATGAACGTTTCGCGCATTGTTGGCCCGCTTGTGGCTGGCGCAGTGATCGCAAGCTTTGGCAGTGCCTGGGTGTTTCTGGTGAATGCGGTGTTGTCGTTGGTGGCCGCCGTCGTCATCACCCGCTGGAGGCGTCATCATAAGCCGCATCCTCTGGGACGCGAGCGCTTGGGCAGCGCCATGCGGATCGGTTTGCAGTATGTGTCCCAGTCCTCCCATCTCAAGGGTGTGCTGGCGCGCATCTCGATTTTCTTCTTCAGCTCAACGGCGCTGATCGCACTGCTGCCGCTGGTGGCGCGTGGCCTGCACGGGGGCGACGCGGCAACCTTCACGCTGCTGCTGGCGTCCATGGGCTCCGGCGCCATCGTGGCCACTATGTTCATGCCGCGACTTCGTCGAATGCTTTCCCGCGACGCACTGGTGCTGAGCGGCGCGGCAGTGCAGTCTGCAGCGATGGCCGTCATGGTGTTCACACACTATACCTGGATGGCCGTGCCGGCCATGTTTTTTGCAGGCGCTGCCTGGATTACCACCGCCAACACGCTCAGCGTCTCGGCCCAAATGGGCTTGCCAGACTGGGTTCGTGCGCGTGGCATGTCGATGTACCAGATGGCCATCATGGGCGCCAGTGCCACAGGGGCTGCCGTTTGGGGTCAGGTCGCAACGCTCAGCAGCGTACAGGTCAGCCTGGCCGTGGCGGCCCTCACCGGCGTATCGGCCATGGCGCTTATTAATCGCCTTATGCCGGGACACGGTATGGTGGAGGATCTCACGCCCTCGACCCAATTCAAGGCGCCGTACGCCGAGGATCCACCGGCGCACGGACATGTGATGGTGATGATTGAGTACCAGATCGATCCGACACGCGCTGATGATTTTCGAAAATTGATGCAGGAAAGCCGTCGCAGTCGCCTGCGCCACGGTGTCTTGTCATGGGAACTGCTGCAAGACCTGGGTGAGCCAGGGCGCTTCGTCGAGATGTTCGAGGACGAATCATGGACTGATCATCAGCGCCGCTTTGACCGTGTAACCGCCGCCGATGTTGCGCTGCGCGATCGAAAGCTGGCCTTTCACATCGGCGCATCCCCGCCTCTGGTGACGCGCAGCATCATGGAGACGACCGTCAAGGCGGATGACCGCGGTCGAAGCAGCGGCCTGAAGGGGCGTTGTTGAATAAATCGGAATTGGGTTAACGCGACCCCGTTTTCGTCCGTTTTCTAGATTTTCACTGACGCTGGCAGGCCTGTCGGCAAGATTCGTGTAAAAACCTGCCACATCGCCATTTCTCATGATTTTTGGCTTGGCCGCGTAGGTACTTTGCAGTTGGTATGGTTTACGGTCCTGTCACTTTGGGCACCGTATGACATCCACTTCCGCGCGCGTAATTTATCCAGAGTTGCCTGATCCGCTGACGCCAGGTGACTTGCAGCAACTTTTCAACCCAAGCTTTGATGAGCGACAGTGGGCTCCAACCGTTGCGCAAACGGTCGAGTCACAGGTGGCCTTATTGGTGCAACTGAAGATTTTTCAGACTATTGGGCGATTTCGACGTGGCACCGATATCCCCCCATCCGTCATTGAACACGTGGCCCGTCGCATGGGCATGGAATCCGGATCGGAGCTGACTTTCCCTGACCGAACACTGTATCGACATCGCCCTGCGATTCTCAAACGCCTTAAAGTGGTTTCGTGGGGTCCCGAGGCCCGTGCCCTTGCACAAACAACCATGCGTAGGGCTGCCCAAGCTCGCACAGACCCGGTCGACATCATCAACGCGGCCATTGATGCGCTCATTCGGCATGGCTACGAATTGCCTGCTCTCGTTGCTTTACGTCGACTCGCCGGCACTGCCCACAGAAACGTCAATGCGACCCAATGGAGTGATGTTTGTGGCCATCTTGACGCTGCGCAACGAGCAGTGCTGCAAGCACTGTTAATCGTCAATCCGAAGACGCAGAAGTCACCATTCGCCAGACTATGCGCGAATCCAGGCAGGCCTACCCGGAAAAATCTCACTGCTCTGATTGATCGCTACCACTGGCTTGAAACGTTGCCCAACCCAACAACGGCATTGCAGGCGATCGCGGATTCAAAAATATCGCAATGGGCCAATGAGGCCAGGCGCCTCAGTGCGATTGAATTGCGGGAGTATGTCGCCCCACGGCGGCACACCTTGTTGATGGCTGTGATTTACGACGCGCGCGGCCAAGTGCTTGATGACTTGACGCAAATGTTGCTGAAGTTCTCCCGGAAAATCGAGTGGAAAAGTGAACAGCGTTTAACGGAGTGGTATCAAAAGCGGCACCACAAAACAGACGCACTCATCCGTGCCTTTCGCGATTCGCTCAAAGTGCTTGGAACGGAAACTGACCCTGTGCAAAAAGTGTCAGGGGTGGAGACGCTATTTGCGAGTCACGGGGGTCGTGAGGCCCTTGCGCAGGGCTGTGAGGAGCACTTGCGTCATGAACGGCAGAACTGGCGCCCCTTTGCGCGGGCCGTGTTTGTTCCGTTGCGCAGCGTACTGCTGCGTTTGGTGGAGATGTTGCCTCTGCAGGGCACACCGACAACCGAGGGACTACTGCGACTTGTCGGGTCACTTTCAAGTCAATCATCGTCACAGTCTGACTTTGTAGCTGTCGACGATGTGGCTCCCAATACGTTGCCCCGCGAGTGGTATGCCCTCGTGCATGACCATGCCAATGACAAACAGTTGTTCAACCGACGCCAAATGGAGGTCGTTGCCATTCTTGAGCTGGCGGCGGCAATCAAGGCAGGTGAAGTTTTCGTGAGCGGCTCCTTGAGCTTTGATCGGTTCTGGGATCGTTTGCCGTCCGAAGCTGCTTCCCCGACTGCGATCGAGGCATATGCCACTGCCCGCGGATGGACAGATGGCGCCGACGGTTTGGTGCGTGCGGTGAAAACCGCCCTTGAACAGAAAGCCCGTTTTCTTGATAACGCAGTGGGCAGTGGCCAACAGGCGTACCTGCAACGGGGAAGGCACGGGCGGCCAGTCGTAACGCGGCTTCGTGCCGTGGGTACACCCGAAACTGCGATCGAGCTTGAGAATCAAATGATGGCTCAGATGCCTGAGCGTGCAGTCTTGGAGGCGATTTCCAATACAGAAAACTGGGCTCAGTGGGGCCGGCATTTTGGGCCCCCGTCTCGACTGGGCCCCCAGATTAAAGACCCAAGCCAACGCTACGTGCTGACAACCTTTGCCTATGGCTGCGGACTAGGGCCTACCGAAGCAGCGAGGCATCTCGGTGGAACGGTCTCGGCTGATCAACTGGCATTTGCCGATCGTCGCCATGTTGACATCGAAGACTTGCGTGCTGCTTCAGCGGATTTGATCGACCTGTATTCCCAATTTGAGTTGCCACAGCAGTGGGGGGCGGGACATTCTGCCGCCGCGGATGGCACCCATTTCGAGACGTACGAAGACAATCTTCTTGCAGAACACCACATCCGGTACGGCAAAACCGGTGGCATTGCTTACCGTCATGTCGCCGATAACTACATTGCGTTGTTCGTAAGCGGTCTATTAACCGCGTCCCTTGCGCGGCGTGCTCAGATGTGATTGGCG
>DATCIC010000110.1:0-3623 GCA_036508025.1 Rhodoferax sp.
CTGGCCGCCGATACCTTGACGATCGATGCGGCCTGGGGCGACCCGGATGGCAAGCTGGCCTTGGTGCATGTGCGCGCCAGTGCGGCGGTGTCCGATCTCGCCAGTGCCACGGCCTTGGGCGCCCGGGTGGCGGCAGATCTGCGCGCGGCGGTGCTGGCCAATGGCGGCACACTGCTGGTGGCGGATGCGCCGCAGGGCCAAGCCTGAATGCGGGTGATCGTGACCCGGCCGCAGCGCGAGGCACAGCGATGGGTGCTTGATTTGTCGGCCCAAGGCCTGCAAGCCGTCGCGTTGCCCTTGATCGAGGTCGGTCCGGTGGATGATCCGGCCGAGCTCGTTCGGGCTGGGCAACAGCTGGCCGATTATGTCGGCGTCATGTTTGTCAGCGGCAACGCCGTTGATTATTTTTTTAGATCAAATATGGCTATAGCCACCGTATTTATTACGCAGGCAGCTATAAAAACAAGAGCATGGGCAACCGGTCCCGGCACCACCCGTGCGTTATTGCGGCAAGGTGTTGCGCCGGAGCGGCTGGACGCGCCGCCCGTCGATGCCGGTCAATTTGATTCCGAAGCCTTGTGGCAGGTGGTGGGCCCGCAGGTGCAGCCGGGTGACCGGGTGCTGATTGTGCGCGGTGGCGATTCTCTGGGCAGCGCGGTTGCACGGTCAAATAAGGGTCAAGGCACCGGGCGCGATTGGTTCGCCAACCAGGTGATGCAGGCCGGTGGTCGCCCGGAGTTTGTCATGGCCTACCAGCGCGGCGCCCCTGAATTGGGCAGCCAGCAGCGCGAATTGGCACTGCAGGCGGCTGCCGATGGCTCGGTGTGGCTGTTCAGCAGCACCGAAGCCGTCATCAACCTGAGCGCCTGCCTGCCGGGCCAGAGCTGGGCGGCTGCGCGGGCCGTGGCGACGCACCCGCGCATTGCAGCGGCAGTGCAGCAGGCCGGTTTTGGTAGGGTCCAGGAGTCGCGTCCGACGCTGCCTGAGTTGGTTGCCTGCATCAAGCGGGTCCAACTGAGCTCCGCTGAGCTGCCGGCAAACTCAGCGTCCTGATCTGTTTTGGCTCTGTCCCCAACACTTTAGAATCCAGGCGATGAACTCTGATGCCAACGCCGACGTTAACGCTGACATGCCTGATCCTGGCGCAGCGGGCCAGTCCGCGGGCGTCGCTGGTGCGGTGACGGCCCAACCCGACGCGCTTAGGCCTTTGGTGGGGCGGCGCTGGCGGCGCCTGGTGGCACCCGCTATTGCGGTTACGGCCTTGCTGGCCTTGCTGCTCAGTGGATTTTTATGGCAAAAGCTGTCATCAATGCAGGAGCAATTGGCGCGCCAGAGTGCCGATGCCGGTGCCCAGTCGCTGGAGGCTCGTTCCACGGCCAAACAGGCGCAGGAGTTGGCGCGCGAGTCGGCGGCGCGGGTGGCGGTCTTTGATGCGCGCTTGAGTGAAATCACGCTGCAACGCTCCCAGCTTGAAGAGTTGATGCAAAGCTTGTCGCGCTCGCGCGATGAAAATCTGGTAGTTGATATTGAATCGGCCATTCGCCTGGCACAACAGCAGGCCCAGCTCACCGGCAGTGTGGAGCCCTTGCTGGCGGCGTTGAAGACGGCGGATCAACGCGTTTCCAGAGCTGCTCAACCCCGACTCACTTCCTTGCAGCGCGCGATCCGGCGCGACGTCGACCGCATCAAGTCGGCGGTTGTGAGCGACACGCCCGGCCTGTTGATGAAACTCGATGAGTTGGTGCGCCTGGCAGATGAGTTGGTGCTGGCCAATGCGGTGGCGCCGGTGGCAGCCACGGGCTCCATCAAGCGCCAGAGTCTTGAGACCCTGCCCACTTGGTGGCAGCGCAGTTTGCAGGTGATCCTCAGCGAGGCACGCAGCCTGGTGCGGCTCAGCCGCGTCGAGCAGCCCGAGGCGGCCCTGCTGTCGCCGGAACAGTCTTTTTTTCTGCGGGAAAACCTGAAACTCAAGTTGCTCAACGCCCGTCTCGGCCTGTTGGCGCGCCAGCTTGAGTCAGTGCAGGCAGATCTGGCCGCGGCCCACCTGACGCTTAATAAATACTTCAACGCCACTTCGCGTAAAACGCAGGCAGCCGTCGCCTTGTTGCAGCAGGTACAGAATCAGATGAAGACGCTGCAATTGCCGCAGGTGGATGAAACGCTGGCCGCCCTCGCCACTGCGGCGGCCGGAAGGTAGATATAGCCATGCGGGCCGCCCTGTGGTTTTTGGGATTGTTTGGCATCGCGGTGGCCGCGGCGCTGTTTGCCGGCAATAACCAGGGCACGATCACGGTTTTTTGGCCACCTTACCGGCTTGATCTGTCTCTCAATCTGGTGGTGCTTTTGTTGGCCTTGTTCTTTTTTGTCTTGCATGTGGCTTTGCGCGCATTGGCCGCCCTGTTTGCCATGCCGGGCCATGCGCGCAGCTGGCGCATCCAGCACCAGGAGCGTGCCATGCACGTGGCTTTGCTGGACGCACTGTCGCACATGATGGCCGGACGCTTTATTCGGGCCAGAAAAGCGGCTGAGGTGGTGCTGGCACGGGAAAGCGCCATGACCCGCAGTGGCGAAGCACTGGCCTATTCGGCCCGCCTGCGCGCGCTGTCGCATCTGCTGGCGGCCGAAAGCGCCCAGTCGCTGCAGGACAAGGCCGCACGGGAGGAGCATTTGCGCCAGTCGCTGGAGCAGGCGTCCAGGCGCGATGCGCTGGAAACCCGTGAAGGGGTGCAGTTGCGGGCGGCCCGTTGGGCGCTGGAAGACCACGATGCTCAAGGCGCACTACAGTGGCTGAACGACTTGCCTCAAGGCGCATCCCGGCGCACCCTGGCCCTGCGTTTGCGTCTGCAGGCCGCTCGGATGGCGCACCAGACGCAGCTGGCGCTGGAAACCGCCCGCTTGCTGGCCAAGCATCGGGCATTTTCCGAAGTTGCGGCGCCCGGGATCCTGCGCAGCCTGGCGCTTGACTTGGTGCTGACCGCGTACGACCCGGATCAGATGCAAACGGTGTGGAGTCAACTCGATGAGGCGGAACGCCTGATGCCCGAGGTCGCCATTGAAGCCAGTAGCCGGATGCTGAAGGTAGGTGGCGATGTCGAGCTGGCCCGCAACTGGTTGCTGCCGGTCTGGGATCACATGCTGGCGCAGCCGGGGGCCTTGACGGATGCGCAGCGCATCAGTCTCATTCGGGCATTGGAAAGCAGCTTTGCGATGGCATCCGGTGCACCGGAGGCGCCTTGGCTGACCCGTATCGAGCAGGCCCAACTGGCCGATCCGGCCGACTCAAATTTACAGTATCTCGCGGGCATGACCTGTATGCGACTGCAACTGTGGGGCAAAGCCCAGCAGTTGTTGCAACACGCACTGCCCAAGTTGCAGGATGCCGGTCTGGCCAGAAATGCCTGGGCCGCGCTGGCCGAGTTGGCCGATCAACGGGGCGACGTTGTGGCGGCCACGCAAGCCTGGAAAAACGCGGCCAAGGCGGCAGCAAGCGCGTGACGCCCCTGGTGTTCCGGACTCTTATGCGAGACCTGTATGAACGATGCAACGGATCGCCTGAAGTGTCTGTTGGGCCGTGAGCTTGACGGCCTCACCGGTGAGGCCCGCACGGCGGGCTCACCGAAAGG
>DATCIC010000111.1:0-3054 GCA_036508025.1 Rhodoferax sp.
CGCGGCCGTGGTGGGCAACCTGGCCTTGGTGGCGCCGTGTGTCGTGCTGATCAGCGCGGCGCTCTGGTTCGCCTTTGGCAAGCCGATGATTGACGCGAAGGAGGCCGAGCACGTCTTGCATTCGCTCACCCTGTTTGGCCCGACCGCGCTGTTTGCCGTGCTGACGGGTGTGCTGCTGTTTGCATCGAGCATCATCGCCGGTTGGGTCGAAAACTGGTTTGTGCTGCACCGGCTGGACTCGGCCCTGCGCTACAACCCCAAGATCACTGCAGCGCTGGGGATTGAGCGCGCCGGGCGTTGGGCGCAGTTCATGCGCGACAACATCTCGGGTCTGGCGGCCAATGTGTCGCTCGGCTTCATGCTGGGTCTGGTGCCCGCCTTTGCCGCATTTTTCGGGCTGGGGCTGGAGGTGCGGCACGTGACACTGTCCACCGGCCAGCTGGCCGCCGCCGCCGCCAGCCTCGGCCTGGCGGTACTCAAGCAGTCGGCTTTCTGGTGGTGCGTGGTCGGCATTGTGCTCACCGCCGTGCTCAACGTGGGGGTCAGTTTTTACTTTGCCTTCCGGCTCGCTTTGCGCGCCCACAACATTGGGGGCATCGACCGCTCCCGGATTCGCACCGCCATTCGCGCGCGCTGGCGCCATGCGCCGCTGAGCTTCTTTTTGCCGGCAAAGGAAATAATCCCCACGCCGCCCGCAGACGATAAGGTTGACTAGCCATGGGTGAATTTGAACTGATCGAACGTTATTTCAAGCGCCCTGAGCGCCACGCCGCGCGGGTAGGCCTGGGTATTGGCGACGACTGCGCACTGCTGCAGCCGGCGCCCGGCACGCAACTGGCCATTTCCTGCGACATGCTGGTCGAAGGCCGCCACTTTGTCTCCACGCTGGACCCGTTCAAGCTCGGGCACAAGGCGCTGACCGTTAACCTGAGCGACCTGGCCGCCTGTGGCGCGCGCCCGCTGGCGTTCACGCTGGCGCTGGCGCTGCCGCGCGCGGATGACGCCTGGCTGGCGCCGTTCTCGCAAGGCCTGCTGGCGCTGGCGGACGCGCACGGCTGCGAGCTGATCGGCGGCGACACCACGCAGGGGCCGCTCAACATCTGCATCACGGTGTTTGGCGAGGTGCCGGTGATGGCGGGGCGATCGCAAGCGCTGCTGCGCTCGGGCGCGCAAGCGGGCGACGACCTGTACGTCAGTGGCAACGTGGGTGATGCCCGGCTGGCGCTGGAGGTTTTTCGCGGCAGCGTGTCCGTGCCCGAGGCGGTGTTCACCGCTGCCCGCGTGCGCCTGGAAACCCCGACCCCGCGCGTGGCGCTGGGCCTGGCACTGCGTGGCATTGCCAACGCGGCCATTGATGTCAGCGACGGCCTGCTCGGCGACCTCGGCCACGTCCTCAAACAGTCAGGTGTCGGCGCCACGGTGGACGTCGATATCGCTACTACATTAGTAGCTGCTCACGCTTATTGCACGGGGGCTAGAGGCCAATTTGATATAAATATTTCAGCAGACCAGTGGCGCAACCTGGCGCTCTCCGGTGGCGACGATTACGAGCTGCTGTTCACCGCCCCGGTGGCCCGCCGCGAGGCGGTTGCCGCCGCCGCGACAGCCAGCCAAACACCCGTCACCCGCATCGGGCAAATTGAGGCCGAGCGCGGCCTGCGCTTGATAGATGCCCAAGGGCAGCCCGTGCCCAACCGCTACGCCTCGTTCGACCACTTTGCCTGAATTCGGCTTGAATTCAATATCAAGGGCAATGACTACCGCTTGGTTGTGGCCGTAGCCTACCGCTTTGCAGCCCTTTACATCAAATTTATTGGCACACATGCCGAATATGACGCCATTGATGCAAGCACCGTGGAGAATCAATCATGAAAAAGAATGCTTACCCAATTCATCCCATACGCACCGAGGCCGATTACCAGGCACCGCTGCAATTGGTTGCGCCCTATTTTGATCATGAGCCTGAGCTTGACAGCGATCCCGGCGCCCACTTTGAGGCCTTACTCACCCTGATTGAGGCCTATGAGGCCTATGAGGCCTATGAGGCCTATGAGGCCAAACACTACCCCATTGCGCCACCCGATCCGCTGCAGGCAATCAAACAGCAGGGGCTCAAGCCCAAAGACCTGGAGCCCATGATTGGCCGGCGCAACCGGGTGTATGAAGTACTCAACGGCAAACGCAAACTCACCATGGCGATGGTGTGGAAGTTACACACGGGCCTAGGCATTCCAGCTGAAAGCTTGATCCGTCAACCGGGCTAAAGGCCATCAATTCGGCGGGCACACACTCATTTTGGCGCTGCAACTGTGAAGGTTTGCATCATGCTCGACAAACCAGAAAGTCAATCGCCACCAATAAAAAACCCCGCCGGGTTACCCAGGCGGGGTTTTTGGATTTAATCTTTAACTGACTTGCGTCAGCGTTAGATCAGAACGTGTGGCGGATGCCAATGTCGAACACCTTGTCGTTATTGCCAGCAATGGCGGGAAGCTTCCCAGCAGGAACGCTCGTCGCATCAGCGCCGTAAGCAGCGCTGTAAGCAGCTTTAGGGTCATTGTTCAACTGAGCATAGCTGGTGTACAGCGCAGTGCGCTTGGACAGGTTGTGAACGTAGCCAATGGCCACTTGATGGGCATTGGCATTGGAGACCAGGTCATCCTTCTTGCGGAGATAGGACAGTTCGACCGTGCCAGCCGTGCCAACGGGTGCCGTCAGACCGAGGTGAGCGTCTTTTTGGTCCTTGGGCAAAGCACCAACGGATTTTTCAACGGCATAGGCCGCAAACAACTTGACCATACCGAAATCATAATTGCCGCCCAGCAATGTCATTTTGTTGGCAGTAGTGTAGGGGTTGTCATGGATATTTTGATGCGTCAGCACGACATCAAACGGACCCGCCTTGTAGCCAACAAACATTGCTGCGGTACGACCAGCAGCGTTGCTGCCGGTAATCGAGTTGTTGCCTGCAACTTCACCCAAGCCGTATTGCAGTTCGCCGTAGAAGCCATTGGATGCATAGTTATAGGAAACCATGTTGTCGGTGCGGCTGCC
>DATCIC010000112.1:0-2035 GCA_036508025.1 Rhodoferax sp.
GTTGTCACCAATCACCGCCACGACCGCCTGCCGCACGCTGTCGGCCCGGCTCGCGTCGCCGCGCGCCTGCTCCTCGATCACGCGCTCCAGCATGGATGAAATAAAAGTCACCCCACTGGCCTTAATAGCCTGCAGATCGCACGGCGCAAGAAACCAGGGCAAGGCCGTGTTTCGCTCGTCCTGTGAGGAGTTTCGGAGCACGGCCTGGGTGTCACCGATGCGGGTGAGGCCATGTTGACGCACCGCACTAACGGGGTCGTCCAGCTCCAGCAACTCCGACATCGTGACCGCCGCCGAACTCAGATCATAGACACCATCAGGTTTGATGCACACCAGCACTGGCCCGACATCGTTTAACCAGACACGGCCCACCAGCGTTGCGGTAGCAGCATCAACGGGAAGACAAATCGAGGTCGACAGGCGATCGAACATAGCGGACACACTTTCAAAAAAAATCGTTCATGAGCAGGACCATTCGACGCAGCGGCCTGCAAGCGTGTCAAAGTTTAACCCGTGCAGGCTGGGCAAACGCGGCGGGTAAGCCGCTCTCAAACTCAAAGGTCCATTCCCGATCACCGGTGCATCATCCGCAACCATGGGCGGCCTGGGTATCGGCGGCCACACATCTAAAAATGCTTGCTGAACTAATGCTACCATTCGCTGAAACTGGTTTCAGCTCGGCCCAAAATCCTTGCCAAATTTCAGATGAGCACCAAAAACCTTTCGCCATCCATCCCAATCAACCCGGCTTCGGCGCGCGCCACAATTGCGGATGTCGCACGCGTTGCAAGTGTCTCCAAGGCAACGGTTTCCAGATTTCTGAACCATCGTGACAAGCTGCTCACCAAGGAAATTGCCACGCGAGTGGAAGTGGCCATTGCCGCCCTTTCCTACAGCCCCAGCCCCATGGCGCAGGCACTTAAACGTGGCCGCTCACGACTGATTGGACTGGTGGTGGCCGATGTGACCAATCCATTTTCTGTGGCGGTTCTACGCGGTGCAGAAAAGGCTTGCCAGGAAGCCGGCTACCTGCTCATGCTTTTTAACCTGGGTAATGACAGTGGCCGCGAAAGCGAAGCCATTGAAACACTCACTGCCTACCAGGTAGAAGGCTTCATTCTGAACACCCTTGGACACGATGCCGGCGCCGCTGCCAACGCCGCTCGGCACGGAAAACCAGTGGTTTTGGTAGACCGGCGTCATCATGACATGCAAGCCGACTTTGTGTCCTTGGACAATGCTGGCGCCGTGCGCCTTGGCTTGCGTCATATGGTGGAGGCAGGGTACCGTGAACTGTTGTTTGTGTCAGAACCGGTGACGGACGTGAGTTCTCGTGAAGAGAGAGAAGCTGCTTTTCGCGGATTTGTCAGCGAGTCCGCGCAGGGCCTCGCTGGCCTGCAAGGCAGTACGTTCGAAAGCACAGGGGACGAGGGGCAAGCGATGGACAGCGCTTTGCGCGACCTGCGTGCGCGCGCTGGCCAGCGCCTACCCGGCGTGCTCACCAGCAACGCTGTCGTGACTTTACGCGTGGTGGCATCCATGGCGCGTCTTGGCTTACGTCTGGGCCCCGATGTGGGTCTGGTCGGCTTTGATGACACCGAGTGGTCGCCCTATGTGGGCCCAGGGCTGAGCACTATCGCTCAGCCGACCGACGATTTGGGCTGCATCGCAGCGGGCTGCCTTATTGAGCGTCTAAAGGGCCTGAAATTGCCACCACGCCAGATATTGTTATCCGGCCGCCTGATGCCGCGCGGCTCATCCCAGACCGCTGTCATCTGATGAGGACAAGGGTTTTCCATCATGACAGCCATTCAACCTGTTTCTATAATTCAATGAAACCGGTTTCAGCCACCGACCCAATGACCACCTATTTGAGTCCCAACTACAAAAGACTTCCTGATTAGCAACAATCTTCAGCCAAGCTCACCTGATGAGCTTGAGAGGACGTAATCTGTACCCATCTTCCAATTTTGAGGGGCGCATCATGGCTATGAACCGCATCCAATTTCAACCCGGCTTGTCGATGCCGGAGTTC
>DATCIC010000113.1:0-5637 GCA_036508025.1 Rhodoferax sp.
GCACTGGCGGGTGCCAGCGGTTTAGCCGGGTTCTTGCCATACAAGGGCGCGTTGGGGTCCCAGTTCTTATTTTTTTGGGACTCGGCCGCATCCTGATCCGCAGAGCGGCTTTGGCCCTTGTTGATAAACGGAATGGGAACCTTGGTGACGTAAACCGCAACGGCCAGCGCCGCCCCGAGACCCACCACGACTCCAATGATGAACCCCAAAATGGTTCCACCGCGTTGTTGTTTCATGCGTTGCTCTTTCTACTTTCTAATCAGTTGGGGACAGAGCTGAAGGTCTGTCCCCAAGGCTATTGATTTACATTTTTTGTGGGGCACTCACGCCCAGCACAGCCAGTCCATTGTGCAACACCTGTGCGGTGGCCGCGACCAGTGCCAAGCGGGCGCGCTTGATGAGCTCATCATCCACCAGAATACGTTCCGCATCGTAATAGCTGTGGTAACAGGCAGCGAGCTCGCGCAGATAGAACGTGACGTCATGCGGCGCAAAACCGGCAGCCGCCGCCGTCAGCATCTCGGGGTATTTGGCCAGCAGCAGCAGCAGCGCCAGTGCTTGCGGGCTTTGCAAAGGTGTCAGGTCGGCTTGTTGCAGACTGGCCACATCGCCGCCCCAGGCCGTCAGCACCGAGCAAATCCGGGCATGCGCGTACTGCACGTAATACACCGGGTTGTCATTGTTCTTGGCCACCGCCAGATCGACATCAAAGGTGTATTCGGTGTCGGGCTTGCGACTGAGCAGGAAGAATCGCACGGCATCTTTGCTGGTCCACTCAATGAGGTCGCGCAGGGTCACGTAGCTGCCGGCGCGCTTGGAGATTTTGACCTCTTCGCCACCGCGCACCACGCGCACCATGGTGTGCAACACGTAGTCGGGGTAACCTTCTGGAATACCCACGTTGGCGGCTTGCAGGCCGGCCCGCACGCGGGCGATGGTGCCGTGATGGTCGGTGCCCTGGATGTTGACCACCTTCTCAAAACCGCGCTCCCACTTGGTGATGTGATACGCCACATCCGGCACAAAGTAGGTGTAGCTGCCGTCGCCCTTGCGCATGACACGGTCTTTGTCATCGCCATACTCGGTGGATTTGAGCCAGAGGGCGCCGTCCTGCTCGTAGGTCTTGCCGGCGTCATGCAATTTTTTCACCACATCATCGACCTTGCCACTCAGGTACAGACTCGATTCCAGGTAGTAGTTGTCAAAGCGAACGGCGAACGCTTTCAGGTCCAGATCCTGCTCATGGCGCAGATAGGCCACCGCGAACAGCCGGATTTCGTCCAGCGCCTCCACGTCACCCGAGGCGGTGAATTCGCGGTCATCGGAGCGGACGGTCTTTTTGGCGAGGAAGTCGTCGGCAATGTCGGCAATGTAGTCACCGTTGTAAAAGGCCTTGCTGGCAGGGTTGTCGGGGTCGATCGGCCAGCAATCGTCGCCGGGCTTGAAGCCCTTGGCGCGCAACTGGGTGCTGGTGGCGAGGGTGCCAATCTGCACGCCGGCGTCGTTGTAATAAAACTCGCGGTAGACCGCCCAGCCCTGGGTCTGGTACAGGTTGCAAATGGCGTCGCCCAAGGCGGCCTGGCGGCCGTGGCCGACATGCAGCGGGCCGGTCGGATTGGCCGAGACAAACTCCACCAGCATGCGCTTGCCGGTCGCGGGCTGGCTGCCAAACTGTTTGCCCTGCGAAAACACCTCGCGCACGGTTTGCTGCTTGGCCTCGGGCTTGAGTTTGATGTTGATGAAACCGGGACCGGCAATATCAAGCGCCTCGACCCAGCGTTCAAACGGTGCGCTCACCAACAATTGAGCGCGCAGGTTTTCCGCCAACTGGCGCGGGTTGAGCTTGAGCGGCTTGGCCAACTGCATGGCAGCCGTGGTGGCCAGGTCGCCATGGGCGGCGACTTTGGGCGACTCAAAGACGGCTTTGGAGCCGGCGCCGGCGGATAATTTTTCCAGCGCCTGGCGCAGGGCTTCGAGCAATTCAATTTTTACAGACAGCATGGCCTGATTTTACGGGGACAGAGGCCCGGCCTGAGCGAATGCGCCAGGCGACGCTTTGATGACATCTCGAGGCGGGCAACACCAAGCGCAAAAAAACCCGCCCGTTTTGCCAAAGCGGGGTTTTCTTTTGGCATGATGCGGTCATGATGCCCCGCTCCCACCTATCCCCCTCGATCTCCTGTGTCATCCCCGCCTTCAACGAGGCGCGCAATCTGAGCACGGTGCTACCCCAGATTCTGGCCACCCTCTCAATCCTGAGCGCGCGCGTTGAGCTGGTCGTGGTGGACGATGGCAGTCGGGACGACACCACGCAGGTCATGCAAGCCCTGTGCGCAGCCCATCCTGAAATCGTTTACATCAAGCTGTCACGCAACTTTGGCAAGGAGCCTGCGCTGACCGCTGGCATTGATGCCGCGCGGGGTGAGGTGGTAGTTTTAATGGATGCCGATGGCCAACACCCGGTGTCGCTGCTGCCTGAGATGTTCAAGAAATGGCAGCAAGGCTCGGACGTGGTCTATGCGGTGCGAAAAACGCGTGACGACCAGTCGGGGCTGCAGTCGAGTCTGACCGGGCTGTTTTACAAAATGGTCAACTTTGGTAACCGGGTCAAGATTCCGGCCAACGCAGGCGACTTTCGGCTGATGGACCGCATCGTCGTCGATGCCCTGAAAAGACTGCCGGAGCGCAACCGCTTCATGAAAGGGCTGTACGCCTGGGTCGGATTTAACAGCACGGCCATTGATTACCAGCCGCTTCCGCGCACTGACGGCAAGAGCAACTTTGGTCTGCGCGGCTCGCTGGCGCTGGCTCTGACCGGCATTCTGGCTTTTTCCATTGCCCCCTTGCGCGCCTTGACGGCGACCGGCCTGGTGCTGTCCGCGCTTGCCTTGGGCTACGGCGCTTGGGTGGTGGGGGATTACTTTTTCTCGGGCATTGCCGTTCCGGGCTACGCCACGATTGTGGTCGGCATGATGTTCTTCAGCGGCATCCAGCTGCTCTCCATCGGCGTGCTGGCGGAGTATGTGGGACGCATTTACGAAGAAGTCAAACAGCGCCCGCCGTATCTCATCAGCCAACGCACGGGCAGTGGCTTGGCTGAGCCCCTGTATGCGCCGGAGGCTGGCAGTCCGCCCCTGATACTGCGGGAATCGTCGCTGCTTTGAACGCGTCAACCTTCTGGTTTCTGGCGGTCGGTGCGACCGCCGCGCTCACGCACATGACGGTGTTTGCGCTGACTCAAAGCCACATGTGGCCCGAACTGGCCAATGCACTGGGATTTTGCGTCGCCTTTTTTGTCAGCTTTGCCGGCCACCGGCTGTTGAGCTTCAAGGATGCGGCCACCAGCGTGGCAACCAGCCTGGGCCGCTTTGCGCTGACGGCGCTGGCGGGCTTTGCCAGCAATGAAATTGTTTTCATGCTGCTGCTTCGGACGCTTGATTGGCCCGCCTTTCTGGCCCTGCTCGCAGCGCTAGTGTTTGCAGCCGGGCAGACCTTTGTGCTCAGCCGCTTTTGGGCCTTCCGGCGCTAACACACCACCCGACTGGTACAGCACCCAGCCAGCGCCTTGGTAAAAAAGCGTCCAGCCGGCCAGACCCTCGGCCATTTTGTTGCCCGTTGGCGCCACAAACCAGTTGCCCGGCACGGCGCCGGCCAGCGCCAGCACTTGCGGTGACTGCAAAACCTGGGCGGCCTGCACATCAAAGTCAGCACCTTCAAACAGCTCACGCTGCCAGCCGTCACCGGCGTGTTGCCGCAATGCGGGCCAGTCTTCCAACACCACCATGGGTTTGCGCGTTTGCGCATAGAACGGCAGATCATAGGGGTACTTGCCCGACACATAAATGGTGTCGGTGGGTTGGGCGGCACAGGCCAGCGCCTGGGCAATGTCCTGCGCGCGACCGGTGCGCGTGACATCACCCACCTTGGCCATCAGGGCCAGCGCAATGCCGATATTGAGCAGGCACAGGCCGATAAAAGTTTTGCTGGCCCAGGCACGGTGCGCCAGTACCCGCTCCCAGCCCAGCGCGGCGAGCAGCGCCAGCGGTGGCATCACGGGCAACGCGTAACCCACCAGCTTGGAATGCGGTATCGAGAAGAAGACGATGATGGCCACCGCCCAGATCCAGCACAGGCTCCGCCACGCAGGGGCGAGCGGCGCGGCCACCGCCGCAGTTGCCGCAGCCTGCACTTGCCGGTGGCGCGGAACCAGGGCAAAAAACACCCAGGGAAAGAACAACAGCACCAGCGCCAGCAAGTAGAACCACCAGGGCTGCACGTTGTTGTAAGTTGTAGCGGTGTAGCGGTTGAGTTGCTGGCCAATAAACATGTAGTCAAAAAACGCCGGGTATTTCTGCTGCGCCAGCACAAACCACGGCAAGGCAATCAGGGCAAACAGGGCCAGGCCACTGAGCCAGGGCAGGTACAGAATCTTTTTGAATTGGCGCGTCCAGAGCAGCCAGACGACCAGCACCATGCCCGGTAGGGCGATGCCAATCAAGCCTTTGCTGAGCATCCCCAGGGCACAGGCGGCAAAGCCGAGCCGGGCCAGCAGGGCATTGGGCTTGTCCCCGGCCATGAAGGCAAAGGCAAAGCACCAGATCGCCACACCGATCCAGGTCGCCACCAACATGTCGTGGTTCACGTACTGGCCACCGACCAAAAAGGTCAGGCTGGTGCCCAACATCAACACCGCGCGCCGGGCGATGGACTCCGTGCTGATGGTGCGCGACGACAGGTACAGCGCCACCAGCATCAAACCCGCATGGAATGCGGGCACCAGACGCAGCGCCACCTCGTTGATGCCGAAGGTGGCGAGCGACATCGCCTGCAACCAATACAGCAGCGGCGGCTTGTGGAAGAAAGGCACGCCATTGAGGCGCGGTGTCAGCCAGTCGCCACTTTGCAGCATCCAGCGACCGATCTCGCCGTAGCGGCCTTCATCGGGCACCGCCAGCGGCCGCATCACGGCCATCAGCAGCAGCAGCAGCCATAAGGCGCCCAGGGTCAGCCAGGATTTTTGTCGTTCAGAAAGGAAAGTAATCACCGGCGGATTCTAGCGGTCGGAGCTGTTCTCACCGTCCTGAAAGGGCAACTCCGCGCACCAGTTGCACACCAGCGTGCGCCAGCGCCTGGGAGAAGTCCGGGCCACTGAGGTAGGCGAACTCTTCGACCCGCGCCACGCCGATGACATCATCGGGCTCGGCGGCTTGCGCCGGGTGGCACATGATGATGCTGCCCGCCGGGGCATCGCGCAACCAGCCCTGCATGAGCTGGCCATAGCGACGCTGGCCGCCCGCGAAATCATATATGCCCAATAGGGCTGTAGCCACCGTCAGGCCTGCATCAACAGCTATCTTTTCAAGAGCAGATGCGCCCATCGCCGCAATCACCCGGCTTTTTAGATCGGCAGCGCCCGCCGGTGCGCGCGAAATGCGCACATAAGGCCGACGCTGTGCGTTGCCGCCAGCGTAACGCTCACTCAAAACCTGCACCAGCGCCTGGCGAATGCCGGCGAATTGCTGCACATGCTGGTGGCCATCGACATAGTCGGGCGGCGCCTGCCACTGGGCATCAAAGGCGTCAAGCTGGCGCTCGATGTTGGCGCGTGCCGCTTGCCGGTCGAACCCACCCAGCACC
>DATCIC010000114.1:0-2184 GCA_036508025.1 Rhodoferax sp.
CCTGCACCGGCATCGTCAGGCTCACGAACTGCTCGGGGTCAGTCGAAGGCAGGTAGGTCAGGTGGTGCTCGAATCCGTCGGGGCTCTCCAGCACAGCCACGGCCTGGTCGTTGACAAAGACGTTGAGTTGCATGTTGGGTAGGTGCTCCGGTTGCTCTCAACGGGCGGCGGGGCCGACGTTGCTGTTGTTGCGGCGCTCGGCTAGCACGGACGTGAGGGTCGGCCGACGGGTGGTGGGTACGAATTCCAGGTCCATTTCCAGCGCCTGCAGCAGCCGCAGCAATTTGGCCAAGGAGAAGTCCGTCCCGTTGCCCGACTCAAATCGCGAGAGCGCCTCCTGGCGCATGCCCACGGCGGCGGCGACCTCCTGCTGGGTCTTGCCGGCCTGTTTGCGCAGCGCGCGAAAGCGCTGGCCCACATCGGGCAGTGTTTCCATGAGATATGCGTCTGATGGCATGAATTTCCTTCGTTGTGCAAAAATATAACACTAAACGCATATTTTGAGCCGGGCGTATTTCATAAAAAATGCGTTACAACGCATATATTATGCTAAAAAACTATTTTTATGCGATCAAACGCATTATCGTTGGGGGGCAGCGTCCTCGCTCACCGTGAGCGCTCTGCTGGAAAAACCTCCAATAAAGAAAGACCGCTGCAGCGTTAGCTGTAGCGGTCTTAAATGAGGGCGTCAACACTTTAAACCAACGTCTAGGCCGGTTTGACTGCGGGGCTTTTTGCGCTTGAATTGCTTCTATTTAAGTAGCATATAACTCAGTGGTGACGGGGGCTAGAGCCTTATTTATTATATAAGAATCACACCAGCAAGGCATTTACCCGTTTCACATAAGCCGCCGGGTCAGCGGGCAGGCCGCCTTCGGCCAGCAGGGCCTGGTCGAACAGGATGTGCGCCAGGTCGTTGAAGTGCACCGAGCCATCGAGCTTTTTCACCAGCGGGTGATCAAAGTTGACTTCCAGCACCGGCTTGACGTCCGGTGCGGCCTGACCAGCTTGCTTGAGCATGCGCGCCAGTTGTGTGCTCATGCCGTGGTCTTGTACCACCAGGCAGGCCGGCGAGTCGACCAGCCGGGTCGTCACGCGCACGTCTTCGGCTTTGTCTTTGAGCGCCTCTTTCAGCTTGGCCAGCAAGGGCTTGAAGGTTTCAGCCGCTTCTTCAGCCGCTTTTTTCTCGGCCTCGTCTTGCAGCTTGCCCAGGTCGACCGCGCCTTTGGCCACGGACTGCAGCGGCGTGCCGTCAAAGTCCTGCAGGTAGTTCAGCGCCCATTCGTCCACGCGATCGGTCATCAAGAGCACTTCAATGCCCTTCTTCTTGAACACTTCAAGTTGTGGGCTGTTCTTGGCGGCAGCCGGGGTATCGGCGGTGATGTAGTAGATGGCTTCCTGGCCTTCTTTCATGCGCGCCTTGTAGTCGGCAAAACTCACGCTCACGGCGTCGGTGCTGCTGCTGGCAAAGCGCAAGAGCGTGGCCAGACGGTCTTTGTTGGCATAGTCTTCGCCCAGGCCTTCTTTCAGCACGGCGCCAAACTCGGCGTAGAACTTGCTGTACTTGCCCTCGTTGGCCTTGTCTTCTTCACTCAAGACATCGGAAACCCCTGCGGTGGTGTCCGTCCCGCCGTCGGCAGAAGGTGCTGGCAGCTTGTCATGTTTGGCCAGGTCTTCGAGCATGCCCAGCACGCGCTTGGTACAGCCTTCACGGATGGCTTTGACGTCGCGGCTCTCTTGCAGCAGCTCGCGGCTCACATTCAGCGGCAGGTCGGCCGAATCCACCACGCCTTTGACAAAGCGCAGGTAGGTGGGTAAGAGCGCCTCGGCGTCGTCCATGATGAAAACGCGTTTGACGTAGAGCTTGACGCCCGCTGACTTCTCGCGGTTGAACAGGTCCATCGGCGCTTTGCCGGGCAGGTACAGCAGTTGCGTGTACTCGGTGCTGCCTTCGACCCGGTTGTGGGTGTAGGCCAGCGGCGCCTCAAAATCATGGCTGATCTGTTTGTAGAACTCGGTGTACTGCTCGATCGTGATGTCTTTCTTGGCGCGTGCCCAGATGGCGTTGCCCTTGTTGACGGTTTCCCACTCGCCGGTCTTGACCATGCCGCCGGGCTGGCGGCCGCCCTTTTCGTCACTCGGGTTGATCAGTTCGCCATCTTTCCACTCTTCTTTTTCCATCAG
>DATCIC010000115.1:0-19484 GCA_036508025.1 Rhodoferax sp.
AAAGCCGTTGCCGACCTTGGCGGTCTTGACCATGGCTGCGAACTTGGCCACAAATTCGTCATACACGCCCTCTTGCACATAGAAGCGGTTGGAGCAGACACAGGTTTGCCCGGCGTTGCGGTACTTGCTGACAAAAGCGCCTTCCACCGCACTGTCGATGTCGGCGTCGTCAAACACGATGAAGGGTGCGTTGCCACCCAACTCCAGCGACATTTTTTTGACCGTGGGCGCCGACTGCGCCAGCAGGATCCGACCGACTTCGGTGGAGCCGGTAAAGCTGATGTGGCGCACCACGTCGCTGGCACACAGCACCTTGCCCACGGCAATCGAGTTGTCTGCGTCGGCCGTGAGCATATTGAGCACGCCCGCCGGAATGCCAGCCCGGATGGCCAACTCGGCCGCGGCCAGGGCGGTCAGCGGGGTCAACTCGGCCGGTTTGATGATCACCGTGCAGCCCGCTGCCAGCGCCGGCGCCACCTTGCGCGTGATCATGGCAATCGGAAAGTTCCACGGCGTGATGGCGGCACAGACGCCAATCGGCTGGCGCAGCACCAGCAGGCGGCGGTTGTTGTCGAATTGGGGCAGGGTTTCACCGTTGATGCGCTTGGCTTCTTCGGCAAACCACTCTACAAAACTGGCACCGTAAGCCACCTCCCCTTTGGCCTCCGCCAGCGGCTTGCCCTGCTCGGCGGTCAGGATGCGACCCAGATCGTCCTGGTTGGCCATCAGCAAGTCATACCACTTGCGCAAAATAATGCTGCGCTCTTTGGCCGTTTTGCTGCGCCACGCCGGCCAGGCCGCGTTCGCCGCCGCAATAGCTTCTTCGGCCTGCGCCGGGCCCAGGTTGGCGACGTCAGCCAGCTTGACACCGGTCGCCGGGTCAATCACGTCAAACCGGGAACTGCCCCTGACCCATTGCCCATTGATCAGGGCGTCGGTCTTGAGCAGGGTAGGGTCTTTGAGCAGGGACAGCGGGGAAGTTGAAGCAGTCATGAAAACTCCTGTAAATTTATAACAAATCAGGCTCTAGCCCTTATGGAATAAGCACTAGCAGCTATTAAATAATTAGCGCCTGCGCACCCGGGGCAGCACGCACAACATCTCGAACAACAGGTTGGCCCCGAGCAGGGCGGTGTTGCCGCTCACATCATAGGGCGGCGAGACCTCGACCAGATCACAGCCCACCAGATTGAGCCCATGGCAGCCACGAATGATCTCCAGCGCCTGGGGCACGCTCAGGCCACCGATTTCCGGCGTGCCGGTGCCGCCCGCATAGGCCGGGTCGATGCCGTCGATGTCGAAGCTCAGGTAGCACGGGGCGCCGCCAATCTGTTGCCGCACCTTCGCCATCAAGGGCGCGAGCGACTGGTACCAGATTTCATGCGCGGGAACCAGGGTAAAGCCCTGCGCACGCGGCCAGTCAAAGTCATCCGAGGCGTAGCCGCTGCCGCGCAAGCCGATCTGAAACACCTTGCGGCAATCGAGCAGATTTTCTTCGACCGCACGGCGAAACGGCGTGCCATGCGCAATGCGCTCGCCAAACATGTCGTCGTTGACGTCGGCATGGGCGTCGACATGCACCAGCGCCACCGGGCCATGCTTGGCCACCACGGCGCGCAGGATCGGCAGCGCAATGGTGTGGTCGCCGCCGAGGGTTAACGGGATGCAGTCCGCGTTCAACACCTGCTCGTAAAAGCTGGTGATGATGGGCAGCGATTTCTCCAGCGAATAGGTGTTGATCGGCACATCGCCCAGATCCGCCACCTGCAGCGTGTCAAACGGTGCCGCACCGGTCGCCATGTTGTAGGGGCGAATGAGTGAAGATTCGGCGCGAATCTGGCGCGGGCCGAAACGCGTGCCGGGGCGGTGCGAGGTGCCGATGTCCAGCGGCACGCCAATGAAGGCGGCGTCCAGCCCCTCGGGCGAGTTGACAACCGGCAAGCGCAGCATGCTGGCGATGCCGCCAAAGCGCGGCATGGCGTTGCCTGACAAGGGTTGATTTTGGGGCGGTGTTGGATTCATGGGAATAAGCCTTGGCGGGTGCGCCATCAGTTGATCAGAAATTTATAAGAAATCGGCCTCTAGCCCTCATGGAATATGCGCAAGAAGCTACAAAAATAATAGTGACAAGTGGTGAGAGCGCATTAACGCCGCCGCCCGCGCAGCCACTCCAGCCCCAGCATCAGCGTGGTGGTGAAAATGATCAGCAGCGTGGCGACCGCCGCAATCGTGGGGTTGATGTTTTCGCGAATGCCGGTGAACATCTGGCGCGGCAGCGTGACTTGCGAGGGCCCGGCAATGAAGAGCGTCACCACCACCTCGTCAAAGGACGTGGCAAAGGCAAACAAGGCGCCGGAGATGACACCGGGCGCAATGATGGGCAGCGTGACGCGGAAAAAGGTGGTGAGCGGCCCGGCGCCCAAGCTCAATGACGCCCGAATCAGGTTGTTGTTGAAGTTCTGCAAGGTGGCCAGCACGGTGGTCAGCACAAAGGGCGCACCCAAGGCCGCGTGCACCAGCACCAGGCCGAGGTAGGTGTCATTGAGCCCGATACGGGCAAAAAACAGATAGGTGCTGACCGCCACCACCACGACCGGCACCACCATCGGCGCAATCAGCAGGCTCATCAGCACGCCTTTGCCAAAGAAGTTGACCCGCGCCAGGCCAACCGCCGCCATGGTTCCCAGCACGGTCGCCAGCACGGTGGCCAGCGGCGCGACGATGAAGCTGTTGCGGGTCGCGCGCGCCCATTCGGCCGAGGAAAACAGGTTTTCGTACCAGCGCAGCGACCAGCCCGGGATCGGGTAAGACAAAAACGTGCTGTCGCTGAACGACAAGGGGATCATGACCAGAATCGGCAGCAACAGGAACAGCAGCACCAGCACCCCCAGGCCGCGCAGGGCGTACCAGCCGATCTTGTCGAACAGGGTGGCGTAAGCCGGAAAGATGGGACGGGCGGGCAGTGACATGAGGCTAGCCCAAGCTAAGTTCGGTTTTGACCAGGCGCCGGTACAGTGCATACAGCACCAGCGTGGCAGATAACAGCACGGCACCCAGGGCGCAAGCCATGCCCCAATTGACCGTGACGTTGGTGTACTGGGCAATGTAGTAGCTCAGCATCTGGTCGTCCGCGCCGCCCAGCAGCGCAGGCGTCACGTAGTAGCCAATGCTCAAAATAAACACCAGCAGGCCACCCGCGCCCATGCCGGGGTAGGTTTGCGGCATGTAGACCCGAAAGAAAGCCGCCAGCGGTGAGCTGCCGAGCGACACCGCTGCGCGCAGATAGGTCGGCGGCACCGACTTCATCACGCTGTACAGCGGCAAGATCATGAAGGGCAGCAGGATGTGCACCATCGCAATGATGACGCCCAGCCGGTTGAACAGCAGGGGCAATGGCTCGCTGACAAAGCCCAGCTCCAGCAGGGATCGGTTCACCAGGCCATTGGTCTGCAGCAGCACGATCCAGGCGGCCGAGCGCACCAGCACCGAGGTCCAGAACGGCACCAGCACCAAAATCATCAGGACATTGGCCTGGCGCGGCGACAGGGTCGACAACCAATAGGCCAGCGGGTAACCCAGCAGCAGGCAAAACAGCGTCACCACCGCACTAATTTCAAAGGTGCGCATCAAAATCTTGAAGAAGGCGGCCGAGTCGGCATCCACCCGGGTGATGTTGCCTTGTACGTCGCGCTTGAGATCGACCGTGGTGAGCAGATAGTCGGGGGTCCAGCGTGAGCCATTCTTGGCAATGGCCTGCCAATAGCCCAGCTCCTGCCAGCGGGGGTCGAGCGCCAGCATGCGCTCACGCGTTTGCGCCGCGCTCAAATTTTTCTCAAAAGGAAGCGCCCGGTAGGTACTCATGACCAGGGACCGGGCACCGCTGATGTCGCTGTTCAGGCGCCGCGCCAAGCCACCAATCTCAGACTGTTCGGCGATGGCCGAAAAATCGGTGATCAGCGCCGCATAAGCTTCGTCAGGTGGGGCGCTGGTGCGATCCCATTGGTCCAGCACGGCCACCGTGTGGCGCAGCGTGCTGGCCACCTCCGGGTTTTCAACCGCGCGCACCAGCAGCGCGCCAATGGGCACGATGAAGATCGCCAACAGAAAAACCAGCAGCGGCAGCGTCAGAGAGATGGCAAAAGCCTTTTTGCGCCGCTCCGAGCGTCGCAATTGGCTTGCCAGGTTACCGGGGATCACAGTGGCGGTCATGACCATCTCTCCAACTCGCAATTACTGCGCTGCCCAGGCGGTAAAGCGCTTCTCCAACGCCTCACCCTGATCCGCCCAGAAACTCACATTGAACTGCAGCGCCGTTTTGGAGTTGGCTGGCGCGGTCGGCAGTTGCCCCAATACCTTGGCGTCGAGTTTGGCCAGTGCCTTGGTGTTGGTCGGGCCGTAAGAGATGGTCCTGGCGTACTCGGCCTGCTCGTCGGGGCTGCTGGCCATGGCGATGAACTTCAGGGCGGCGTCCTTGTTGGGGGCGCCTTTGGGCATGACCCAGTAATCGAGGTCATAAATGCCGCCGGTCCAGGTGATCTGCAGGTTCTTGCCTTCGCGCTGGGCAGCATCAATGCGGCCGTTGAAGGCGGTGGTCATGACGACGTCACCGGCCACCAGAAACTGGGGCGGCTGGGCGCCCGCTTCCCACCACTGGATGTTGGGTTTGAGCTCGGTGAGTTTCTTGAAAGCACGGTCAGCACCTTCTTTGGTCTTGAGCACTTTGTACACATCGGCCACCGCCACGCCATCGGCCATCAAGGCAAATTCGATGTTGTAACGGGCACCCTTGCGCATGGCGCGCTTGCCCGGGAATTTCTTCACATCCCAGAAATCGGCCCAGGTCGTGGGGGCGGTTTTGAGCTTGTCGGCGTTGTAGGCCATCACGGTCGACCAGACGAAAGTACCGATGCCACATTCATGGATGGCAGCCGGTGTGAAGTCGGCCTTGTTGCCGATTTTGCTGTAGTCAAGTTTTTCAAACAGACCTTCGTCGCAACCGCGGGCGACGTCGGGGCTTTCAACCTCGACCACGTCCCAGGTCACATTCTTGGCTTCGACCATGGCCTTGATCTTGGCTTGTTCACCGTTGTAGGCTACAGCGACAATCTTGTTGCCCGTGGCTTTTTCATAAGGCGCAAAGTAGGCTTTTTTCTGGGCGTCGCCATTGGCGCCCCCAAAATTGACCACCGTGATCTGAGTTTCGGCCAGGCTGGCCAGTGCGACCAGGGCGGCACAGGCGGCCACCAGCGGTTTGAGGTTCATGAACGATCTCCTTAGGTTTTTGAAAGCAGGTTGAAAATGCATGCGGCTCAAACGTAGACCCGCAAATGCTCTGGGGGCAGTTGCAGCCAGATCGCATCGCCCGCAAGGGGCATGGTCTGGCTGGACAACGCAATCTTGACAGTGGCGCGCGCCTGATTGGCGACCGTGCAGCGCAGGCGCAGGTGGTCACCCAAATAAATCACGTCATTCACGCTGGCTTGCAGGCCATTGGCCGCAGCGGGCGCGCCACCTGATTGCGGGCAGATGCGCTCGGGGCGAATGCAGGCCTGCACGGTCTGCCCTGGCGTGGCGGCGTTCACGTTGAGGCCAGTCAATCGGCTGCCGCAGGGCAGTTGCACCGTGCAGTGCGCGCCATCGACGTGAGAGACCTTGCCTTGAAAGACCGTGTTGTCGCCGACAAAGCCCGCGACAAAGCGGTTCGCCGGGGTTTCATACAGCTGGGTGACCCCGTCAATTTGCTGAATGACGCCATCGTTGAACACGGCCACGCGGTCCGACATGGTGAGCGCCTCGGACTGGTCGTGCGTGACGTAGACAAAAGTCAGCCCCAGCTTGCGGTGGATTTCTTTGAGCTCGAGCTGCATGTGTTCGCGCAACTGTTTGTCCAGCGCGCCCAAAGGCTCATCCATCAGCACCAGTTGCGGGTCAAACACCAGGGCGCGCGCGAGCGCCACGCGCTGCTGCTGGCCGCCCGAGAGTTGGCCGGGATAGCGGGCGCTCAAGTTGTCCATTTGCACCATCGCCAAAGCACGCAGCACTTTGGCTTCACGCTCGGACTTGCCAAATTTGCGCACCGTGAGTGGATAGGCCACGTTGTCAGCAATGGTCATGTGCGGGAACAGTGCGTAGTTCTGAAACACCATGCCAAAGTTGCGTTTGTGCGGGGGTGTTTTGGTGATGGATTTGCCTTTCAGGAAAATCTCGCCGGCCGTCGGTGACTCAAACCCGGCCAGCATCATCAACGTGGTGGTTTTACCCGAACCTGAGGGTCCCAGCAGTGACAAAAACTCGCCACTTTGGATCTCAAGATTCAGGTCGTGCACCACCAGGGTGCTGCCATCGTAGGTTTTTTGGACACCCGAAAATTTAACGAGCTCGTCGTTGATGGACATCGGTTTCAGGAGCCTTTATAGGGTCGATCGGGTATCAGGAAATTGCGCGAACAATCATAGGCCGCAACAAGCGGGCGTGCTCACTGCACCGCCGCCAGACTGGCTTCCATGATGGCCAAGCCTTCGTCAACAATGGCATCGCTGGCGGTCAGGGGCACCAAAATTCGCACCACGTTGCCGTAGGTGCCGCAGGTCAGCAGGATCAGGCCGCGTTGGGTAGCCTCAGCGGCCAGCGCTTTGGCCATCTCGGCGTTGGGTTGGTGCGCGTCGCCGGCCTTGCACAGTTCAATCGCCACCATGGCCCCCATGCCACGCACGTCGGCCACACAAGGGTACTTGCCGGCCATGGTTTTCAGGCGGCTCATCAGGTGCGCGCCCAGGGTGCGGCTGCGTTCAAGCAGATTTTCTTTGGCGAAGACATCGAGCACCGCCAGCGCGGCGGCGCAGGCAATCGGGCTGCCCGCATAGGTGCCGCCCAAGCCACCTGCAGCGGGGGCGTCCATGACTTCAGCGCGACCCACCACGCCTGACAGCGGGTAACCGCCCGCCATCGATTTGGCCATCGTGATCATGTCGGGGGCGACACCGCTTTGCTCCATGGCAAACCAGGTGCCGGTGCGCCCGGCACCGGTTTGAATTTCATCGGCAATCATCAAAATGCCGTGCTGGTCGCACAGGGCGCGGAGGCGCTGCAGGAAGTCAAAGGGCGCCACATTGAAGCCGCCTTCGCCCTGCACGGGCTCCACAATGATGGCGGCCACCCGAGTGGCTTCGACATCGTTCTTCAAGATGGATTCCACCGAGGCGATCGCGTCATCGACGCTCACACCCTGCGCCGCATTGGGAAACTGGGCGTGGAATATTTCTGCCGGGAACGGACCGAAGCCGGTTTTGTAGGGCGCCACCTTGCCGGTCAGACCCAAGGTCAGCAGGGTGCGGCCATGGTAGCCACTGGTGAAGGCGATGACGGCGCTGCGCTTGGTGTACGAACGGGCAATCTTGATGGCGTTTTCAACCGCTTCGGCGCCGGTGGTCAAGAACATGGTTTTCTTGGCAAAGTTGCCCGGCGCCAGCGCGTTGATGCGCTCAGCCAGTTCCACATAGGGCTCATAGGCCAGCACCTGAAAGCAGGTGTGCGTGTACAGGTCGATTTGAGCCTTGACGGCTTGCATGATCTCGGGGCGGCAGTGGCCGGTGTTGAGTACGGCAATGCCGCCGGCAAAGTCAATATAGCGCTTGCCTTCAACATCCCATACTTCAGCATTGACGCCACGCGCAATAAAGACTTCATGGCTCTGGCCCACACCCCGGGGAATGGCGGCCCGGCGGCGTGCCATCAGGGCGGCGTTGGTCTGTTCGGTTTGGTGCTGCATATCACTCCTGCGAGGTTGGTCGTTTATAAAGTGGTGTGACTGTAGAAGCCATGCGGCGCAACTACCATATACAGTTCAGTCTATTTTCATGATGTACTGTGTCGCCCCGCTTGCCTGTACATACAAACCCTAATACGCCGCCATGTTCACGCTCAATCCGCAAAGTTCGACGCCGCTGGTGCTGCAAATCGTGGCCAGCTTTTGCACGGCGATTGAAGACGGTTCGCTGCGACCCGGCGCCAAAGCGCCCTCGATTCGGCAGTTCGCCCACGCCCACGGCGTCAGCGTGTTTACCGTCGTTGATGCCTATGACCGGCTGGTGGCCCAAGGCTACTTCACCTCAAGACCGCATGCCGGGTTTTTTGTCAGGCAGCGCCCGGCATCCAGCGCGGCGCTGCCAGGCCACAGCCCGAATTTCAGCTTTGACTCGATGTGGTACTTGCGCCGGATTTTCGAGAACCGGGCATTGCGCATGAAACCGGGCTGCGGCTGGCTGCCCGGTGACTGGCTGTTTCAGGAGGGGATGCGCCGCAGCTTGCGCAGCCTGGCCACGCAGGACGTGGACCTGGGTGGCTATGGCGAGCCCAAAGGCTACCCGCCACTGCGCCAACTGGTGCGCGACTTGCTGGCGGAGCAGGAGATTGCCGTCAGTTCGGAGCAGGTGCTGCTGACCCAAGGCTCGAGCCAGGCCATGGACCTGGTGGCGCGGCGCCTGGTGCGCGCCGGTGACGCGGTGCTGGTCGATGACCCGGGCTACCCCAATTTGCTGTTTTCCTTGCGCTTTTTGGGCGCCAAGCTGATCGGCGTGCCGCGCACCCCGACCGGCTACGACTTGCTGGCACTGGAGCGTCTGGTGATTGAGCACCGGCCCAAACTGTTTTTCACGCAGCCGCGCTTACAGAGCCCAACCGGCTCCATCGCCCAGCTGGCGCATCTGCACCGCGTCATGCAGCTGGCCGACAAGCATGATTTCCTGGTGGTCGAGAACGACATTTACGCTGACCTGGACCCCGAGCCCCGGCCCTCGCTGGCCAGCCTGGACCAGCTCAGCCGGGTGATCTACATCAGCAGCTTCTCCAAAACCATTTCTCCCAATATCCGCGTCGGCTACCTGGCGGCGAATCCGGACTTGCTGGAGGATCTGGCGCAGCTCAAGATGATCTCGGGCTTGACCTCGTCCGAGTTCAGCGAGCGCCTGGCTTATGGTGCGCTGATGGACGGGCGCTGGCGCAAGCACGTGAAAAGCGTGCGTGAGCGTCTGGTCAAAGCGCATCTGGGCGCCGCATCCCGTCTGTTGAAGCTTGGTTTCGAGATTTTTTGCGAACCCAAGGCCGGCATTTTCCTGTGGGCCAAACACCCGGCCATTGCCGATTCCGCCGAGCTGGCCTACAAGGCCGCCGAGCAGGACATTTTGCTCGGGCCGGGCCATTTGTTCAGTCCTGATTTGCAGCCCAGCCCGTGGCTGCGCTTCAATGTCATTTTTTGCGATGAGCCGGCCCTGTTCACCTTCCTGGAACAGCAGTGCCAGGCGCTCTGATGCCTTAAAATTTGCCGCTTTGGTGGGCGTCGCGCCACCGCCCCGCGTTAGGGATCCTTAGCGCTTCACCCCAAAAACCCGTCAACCATTTCCCAAACGCCATGAATTCAACCGTCGCCCCCGCCTCCGTCGCCGACATTCGCAAGATCTTCCTCGACTTCTTTGCCTCCAAAGGCCACACCGTGGTGCCCTCGAGCCCGCTGGTGCCCGGCAATGACCCGACGCTGATGTTCACCAACTCGGGCATGGTGCAGTTCAAGGATGTGTTCCTGGGCAGCGACAAGCGCTCTTACGTGCGCGCGGCCTCGGTGCAGGCCTGCCTGCGCGCCGGGGGCAAACACAATGACCTGGAAAATGTCGGTTACACCGCACGCCACCACACGTTTTTCGAGATGCTGGGCAACTGGAGCTTTGGCGACTACTTCAAGCGCGACTCGCTCAAGTGGGGCTGGGAACTGCTGACACAGGTGTATAAATTGCCCGCTGACAAGCTCTGGGCCACGGTTTACATCGACGATGACGAGGCTTACAACATCTGGACGCAAGAAATTGGCCTGCCGCCCGAGCGCGTGGTGCGCATCGGCGACAACAAGGGTGCCAAGTACGCGTCCGACAATTTCTGGATGATGGCCGACACCGGCCCCTGCGGCCCGTGCAGCGAGATCTTTTTCGACCACGGCCCCAGCATCCCGGGCGGCCCACCCGGCAGCCCTGACCAGGACGGCGACCGCTACATCGAAATCTGGAACCACGTGTTCATGCAGTACGACATGCAGCCCGATGGGCGGCTCTTGCCGCTGCCGGCACCGTGTGTCGATACCGGCATGGGGCTGGAGCGCCTGGCTGCCATCCTGCAGCACGTGCACAGCAATTACGAGATCGATATTTTTGACGCGCTGATCAAGGCCGCGGCGCGCGAAACGGGCTGCAGCGACCTGGGCAACAAGAGTCTGCGCGTGATCGCCGACCACATCCGCGCCACCGCCTTTCTGGTCAGCGACGGCGTGCTGCCTTCCAACGAAGGGCGCGGCTACGTGCAGCGCCGCATCATCCGCCGCGCCATTCGCCACGGCTACAAGCTGGGGCAAAAGACGCCTTTCTTCTACAAGCTGGTGCCCGATCTGGTGGCGCTGATGGGCGAAGCCTATCCGAGTCTGGCAGCGCAAGCCGAGCGCATTGCGCAGGTGCTGCAGGCCGAGGAAGAGCGCTTTTATGAAACGCTGGCCAACGGCATGCAAATACTCGATGAGACTTTGATCGGCGACGTCAAGGTGCTGCCCGGCGATATCGCCTTCAAGCTGCACGACACCTTTGGTTTCCCGCTCGATCTGTCGGCTGACGTGTGCCGCGAGCGCGGTGTCGAGGTGGACGAGGCCGGCTTTCATGCCGCCATGGAAAAGCAAAAAGCCCAAGGCCGTGCCGCAGGCAAATTCAAGATGGACCGCGCGCTCGACTACAGCGGCGATGACAATGATTTTGTCGGCTATGAACGCCTCACGGAAGTTACAAAAATAGTCGCGCTCTATGCAGACAGCACGCCGGTAGATGAGCTGAAAGCGGGTCAATCCGGGGTGGTGGTGCTGGCCGCCACGCCGTTCTATGGCGAAAGCGGTGGCCAGGCCGGCGACCAGGGCGCTATTTTTTCTGACGGCGCGATGTTTGAGGTGGCTGACACGCAGAGAATCAAGGCCAGTGTGTTTGGCCACCACGGCGTCTTGAGGTCCGGCGCGCTCAAGCTCGGCGATGAAGTCACCGCGCATGTCAACGCCAGCCTGCGCGCTGCCACCCAGCGCAACCACAGCGCCACCCACCTGATGCACAAAGCGCTACGCGAAGTGCTGGGCGCGCATGTGCAGCAAAAAGGCTCACTGGTGACGCCTGAGCGCACGCGCTTTGACTTCGCCCACAACGCGCCGGTGACGGACGAGCAGATTCGCGAGGTGGAAGCCCGCGTCAACTTTGAGATCCTGAGCAACGCGGCAACCCAGTCGCGCGTCATGGACATCGAGGCGGCCCAGGAAACCGGCGCCATGATGCTGTTTGGTGAAAAATACGGTGAGTCGGTGCGGGTGCTCGATATTGGCAGTAGCCGCGAGCTGTGCGGCGGAACGCACGTGCAACGCACGGGCGACATCGGCCTGTTCACGATCACGTCCGAGAGCGGCGTGGCCTCGGGCATCCGCCGCATTGAAGCTGTCACCGGCATGAACGCCTTGGCCTATGTGCAGGACATGGAAAACATGCTGGGCGGCGTGGCTGGCTCCCTGAAGGTCACGCCCCATGAGGTGCCGGCACGCGTGAGCGCCATGCTCGAACAGGCCCGCACACTGGAAAAGGAACTGACCGCCCTCAAGGGCAAACTGGCGTCCGCCCAGGGCGATGAGCTGCTGACGCAGGCGGTCGAGGTCAACGGCGTGAAGGTGCTGGCCGCCCAACTCGCGGGCGCTGACGCCAAGACGCTGCGCGACACCATGGACAAACTCAAGGACAAGCTCAAGACCGCCATCATCGTGCTCGGCGTGGTCGACGGCGACAAGGTCCAGGTCGCGGTCGGCGTCACGCTAGATACCACAGGCAAAGTCAAGGCCGGTGAACTCGTCAACTTCGTGGCAGCGCAGGTCGGCGGCAAGGGCGGGGGCAAGGCGGATATGGCCATGGCCGGTGGCACCGAGCCCGCCAAACTGGCCGCGGCCTTGGCCAGCGTGCTGGGCTGGGTGTCGGCCAAGCTCTGAGCGCAGCCTTGAAAGCTACTATTTCAGTAGCTACTCAAGCATACTCAACGGGGGCTAGAGCTCGATTTGGCTTATAAAATGGTGCGATGGGCCGAGGCACTGCTCAAGCCCCTGTTCCGGCGATTGCCCAGACGCGACAGCGGCGTCTCGATCCAGCGTTCAAACAACACGGCCAGCCCCATACAGGTGGCCCAGCAGCACAGCAAAAATAGCCAGGTGAGCCAGCTGGCGCCCAGCCCCAGTTGCGCAAACAACGCATTGCCGACCATCAAGACCGAAAAATGCACCAAAAAAAGGGCATAGGACGTCTTTCCCAACAGGGCGAGCGCTTTTGACAGCGATGCGGGCAGGCGCACCGATGATGTGGCCGTGTTGTGGCGCCACTGAAGCAGCCCCAGTAACAAGGCGACGCTCAGGGCCAGCGTGATGCGCTCGCGAAAATCAAGCACCAGCGCGAGCAGCCCGACGCCGGCCAGCAAGCCGAGCAGCCAGCCGGGGCGGCGTGCGTTGCCGGCCCAGAAGGCGGCCGCCCCCATGCCGTAAGCCCCGAAAAAATACGGTGCCCAGTTGTCCCAGTCCTCATCCCGATTGAAAAAGAACAGCGACGCCAGCATCAGGCCCAGCAGCAGGGCCTGTGGCCAGCGCGGGCGGCGGCCCAGCCACAGCAGCAAGGTCATGAGGGCGAAAAGCTGAAAGTCGATCGCCACATACCAGACGCCGGCGGACAGCGAGTCGTGGCCGAGCACGCCATGCAATAGCGCAGCGTGCGCCAGCGCCTGACGCCAGGTGGGGGCGCCCGGGATGAAGTCGTCGCTGAGCCATTGACGGGCCAGCGCCGCACTGGCGACGGCGAGCAGCAGCGCGGCCAGAAAGGGCAGGACCAGGCGCTGGTAGCGCTGGAGGATGGTGCGCCAGGGCGCGCCAGCGCGCAATTGCCCTGCAGGCGCCAGGCTGCGCACCGCCAGGTAGCCGCCGAGCACCAGAAACACCTGCACCGCCATGCGCGCGTAGTCATAAAACCAGCCGGTCAGTGCGGGCGCAACTTCGCTCAAGGCGTCAGCCAGCGGACCATAAGTCGCAAAGTGGTGCAGCACAATCAACTGCGAGGCGAGCAGCTTGAGTGCGTCAACGTGCGTTTGCCGCCCCTGCCTGGCTGAACTCATTGCGCTGGCAGCACCAGGTCGGCCGTGCCGGGGCGAATCCAGCGCGCGAATTCACGCGTGGTGTCGATGCAGCCGCCGGCTTCGGTGTAGACGCCGCGCGGCTCCCGGTAGCGCTCCATCACGGCCAGGATGCGCTGGCACTCGGCGGGGTTGTTCAATGAGGCTTCGATCAAAGGCTCGATCCGGGCTTCGTCGATGCGCTCGTCGCCGTTTTCGTCCCGATAGAGTCCGTGTCGCCAGTGGTAGATCTCCACGCATTTGCGGGTCAGGGTGTAGGGCTGGTCGTGCTTCCAGAAATTGCAGAACAGGCCGCCGCCCAGGTACATGACCCACGAACCTTCAAAGCCCGAGGCATCGGCGGAGGCTTCATCGGGATTGCGAAACCAGGTGCGGTCACCCGGCACGAAATAACGCGGCGGCAAGGGTGCATCCATCGAACCCTGCTCGCGCAGAAAGACCTCATGAAACTCGCCCGACGCGATCGGCCGGGCCGTCCACATCGTCTGCAACTGCTGCAGCAGGGCCGGGTTGCTCTGCTCCAGCTCCTGCGCAATGCCCAACAGGATCACGTACTCGGTGGCGCGATAGCAGGAGAACGAATACAGGCTGCCCGAGACCTCCGGCTGGGTGGCTTTGGTCAGGGCCGCGATCAGCGACACCCCGGGCCGGATAGTGAAACCGCGATCCTCGTCATAGGTCCAGCAGTCCAGGGGGCGATCAAGCGCACTGGTGTGAAAGGCCAGCGTCGTCTTGCGTGCGGCCTGCACGATGTTGCGCCGGATGCGAACCGCCGACACCAGCTCATCAAGGCTGGGGAACTCAAAGGCCACCGGCCCCATGAGCAGGGTCAGCACGATCTCGCGCGTCAGGTCGCCGGGCCGGTTCGAGGTGTCGAGTCCCAGCGTCTGGCAGAGCTGCAAGGTGTCGTGAGCGGGAGCCCAGGCCTGCGCCCGGTCGTCGCTGAGCCACAGCCGCACAAAGGGTCCCAGGGCATCAGCCCCGGCTTCAAGCATCACATGGGGTGCCAGATCCAGCGCGTCAAGCAGCGTCAGCACGGCATGACGTGCCCCGTTCGCGTCGCTTGTTTCACTGCCCCGAACCAGAATGCCGCGCCCTGCGGGATCACCTTGATTGTGCGTAACGTTCATCGTGCTGTTTGTCTCGTGCCGTTGGTGTTTGATGCTTCGGGGCAATATACCGTAAGACAACTGTGGCTTTTTGCGCCACATCCAGCGCCAGCTGGAAGACCAGATGCGCACTGGCCGACAGGGCGCTGCCATGGCCGGTCTCGAAATGCCAGAGACGGCTTGGCGCTTGAGCGTTGTCACACCGCTGTCACACAATCTTCATATAGTCTTCGAGTGTCCAGAGATTTTCTTTTACTCAACTCAAAAGGTACCCCGATGAAAACCAGTTTCAAAATTGCTTTGGTCAGTGTGGTCAGCCTCGCCAGCCTGTCGTACGCGACGGTGGCCAGCGCGCAGGAAATCACTGGCGCTGGCGCCTCGTTCCCGGCGCCCTTGTATGCCAAGTGGGCGGCCGACTACAACAAGGCTACGGGTGTCAAAATCAATTACCAGTCGGTCGGTTCCGGTGCCGGCATCAAGCAGATCGACGCCAAGACGGTTGATTTTGGTGCGTCTGACATGCCGCTGTCCGATGAGGTGCTGGCCCAGAAAGGTCAGATGCAGTTCCCGACCGTGATGGGCGGCGTGGTGCCGGTGATCAATGTCAAGGGCATCAGCCCCGGCCAACTCAAACTGAATGGCCAAGTGCTGGGCGACATCTATCTGGGCAAAATCACCAAATGGAACGACGCCGCAATCAAGGCCCTCAACCCGACGCTGGCTTTGCCCGATGCGGCCATCGCACAGGTGCGTCGGGCCGATGGTTCTGGCACGACGTTCATCTTCACCAACTACCTGAGCAAGGTGAATGCCGAATGGAAGAGCAAAGTAGGTGAAGGCACGGCGGTGAACTGGCCAGTCGGTGCGGGTGGCAAGGGCAACGAAGGCGTTTCCGCTTTCGTGGGCCGTCTGCCCAATTCGATTGGCTACGTGGAATACTCTTATGCCAAGCAAAACAAGATGACCTACACCCTGATGCAAAACGCAGGCGGCAATTTTGTGGCGCCCGATGATGCCACTTTCAGGGCGGCGGCCGCCGGTGCCAACTGGGCCAAGAGCTTTTATCAAATTCTGACCAATCAGCCAGGTAAAGATGCCTGGCCAATCTCGGGCGCGACTTTCATCCTGATGCACAAGCTGCAGGGCAAGCCCGCCAACGCAACCGAAACGCTAAAGTTCTTCGCCTGGGCCTACAAAAACGGCGACAAGCAAGCGCTTGATCTGGACTATGTGCCCATGCCCAAGTCGGTCGTAGGCAATATTGAAAAAGCCTGGGGCGAGATCAAGGACGCGTCTGGCAAAACGATCGCGTTCAAGTAAAACGGCGCTGACTCGTACCTTTGCACTTTGGGGACTGGCGCATGTCATCTACACTTCCGGCGAGTGAAATCTTTCTTCATCAGTTTGCCCAAACCGCCAGACATGTCATGACCCACCCCCCTGCCCCAAAAGTAGCTCGCTCTGGCCCGCTGGCAGACCGCATCTTTGGCTGGTTGGCCAAGGCTGCGGCCCTGTTCACGCTGGGTGTTCTGATTGCCATTCTGGCATCGCTCACCATCAGCGCCTGGCCGGCCATCCAAAAATATGGTCTGGGCTTTCTCACCAACAGCACCTGGGACCCGGTCAAGGAAGAGTTCGGCGGCCTGGTGATGATTTACGGCACATTGATGACCTCGTTCATCGCGCTGCTGATCGCCGTTCCCGTGAGTTTTGGCATCGCTCTGTTCCTGACCGAGCTGGCCCCGGCCTGGCTGAAACGCCCGCTCGGTACCGCTATTGAATTGCTGGCGGCGATTCCGTCCATTGTGTATGGCATGTGGGGCTTGCTGGTGTTTAGCCCAGTGCTGTCGACCTACGTGCAGCAGCCCTTGCAGGCCGTGTTTTCTGACGTACCTTACATGGGCGCCTTTTTTTCCGGCCCACCGGTTGGCATTGGTATTCTTTCGGCCGGCATCATTCTGGCGATCATGATCATCCCCTTCATCGCGGCGGTGATGCGCGACGTATTTGAAGTGACACCGACGCTGCTCAAGGAATCAGCCTACGGGCTGGGGGCCACCACCTGGGAAGTGGTCTCCACCGTGGTGCTGCCTTACACCAAGGCCGGCGTCATCGGCGGCATCATGCTGGGCCTGGGGCGCGCCATCGGCGAAACCATGGCCGTCACCTTTGTCATCGGCAATTTCAACCAGCTCGATTCACTCAGTCTGTTTCAGGCCGCCAACAGCATCACATCGGCCCTGGCCAATGAGTTTGCTGAAGCGGGTGAAGGCCTGCACCAGGCGTCGCTGATGTACCTGGGTCTGGTGCTGTTTTTCATCACTTTTGTGGTGTTGACCCTGTCCAAAATCCTGCTGGCACAGCTAAAGAAGAATGAAGGGGCCAAGACATGAGCACCAGTGAACTGCTGCTGCAGACGCAGGCGCTGGAACAGACACGGCTGGCCCGCTATGCCCAGCGCAAGTTCGTCAATCGCGTGGCGCTCACGCTGTCCTTGCTGGCCATGGCCTTTGGCTTGTTCTGGCTGGCCTGGATTTTGTTCGAAACCATTCGACTGGGCGTGAGCGGGCTCAACCTCGCCACCCTGACCCAGATGACGCCGCCGCCCAATGATGCGGGCGGCTTGGCCAATGCCATCTATGGCTCGTTTCTGATGGTCTTGCTCGCCACTTTTGTCGGCACGCCGATTGGCATCATGGCCGGCATTTACCTGGCCGAGTTCGAGCCCAAAAGCTGGCTGGCCAGCACCACGCGCTTCGTCAACGACATCCTGCTGTCGGCGCCGTCAATTGTGATTGGCCTGTTTGTCTATGCCGTGGTGGTGACGCGTTTCAAGTCATTCTCGGGCTACGCCGGCGTCCTGGCGCTGGCGCTGATCGTGATTCCGGTGGTCATTCGCACCACCGAAAACATGCTGCAACTGGTGCCTGCCGGGCTGCGCGAGGCCGCCTATGCCCTGGGGGCGCCCAAGTGGAAGGTCATCGTCAGCATCACCTTGCGGGCTTCCCGCGCGGGTGTGTTGACCGGCATTTTGCTGGCGGTGGCGCGCATCGCCGGTGAAACCGCACCGCTGCTGTTTACGGCCCTCTCCAATCAGTTCTGGACCTCCAGCCTGAGTGGGCCGATGGCGAGTTTGCCGGTCACCATTTTCAAATTCGCCATGAGTCCGTATGAGAACTGGCAAAAGCTGGCCTGGGCCGGTGTCTTCATCATCACCATGGCGGTGCTCGGGCTCAATATTTTGGCCCGTGTGCTGACCCGCAGCAAGACCTGAGAAAAATTAACATGAACACTGCCGTCGTCACGAATGCAGCGCCCAAGATTGCCGTCAAGAATTTGAACTTCTTTTATGGCAAGTTCCACGCGCTCAAAGACATCAACCTGGAAATTCCCGAGCACAAAGTAACCGCCTTCATTGGCCCGTCGGGCTGTGGCAAATCAACGCTGCTGCGCGTTTTCAATCGCATGTTTGAACTCTACCCGGAGCAGCGCGCCGAGGGCGAAATCTTGCTTGATGGGGAGAATCTGCTGACCAGCAAAAAGGACGTGGCGCTGTTGCGGGCCAAGGTCGGCATGGTGTTCCAAAAGCCAACGCCGTTTCCGATGTCGATTTTTGACAATATTGCTTTCGGCGTGAAGCTGTTTGAATCGCTCAACACCACCGACCTGGAGGAACGCGTTGAGTGGGCCTTGCGCAAGGCGGCCTTGTGGGGAGAGGTTAAAGACAAGTTGACCCAGAGCGGTTCCAGTCTCTCGGGCGGGCAGCAACAGCGGCTGTGCATTGCACGCGGCATCGCCATCAAGCCCGAGGTCTTGCTGCTCGATGAACCCTGCTCGGCACTGGACCCGATCTCGACCGCCCGGATTGAGGAACTGATCACCGAACTGAAGAGCGACTACACCGTCGTCATCGTGACCCACAACATGCAACAGGCGGCGCGTTGCAGTGACTACACGGCCTACATGTACCTGGGCGATCTGATGGAGTTTGGTGCCACCGAGCAGATATTTTTCAAGCCCACGCGCAAGGAAACTGAAGATTACATTACGGGAAGATTTGGTTAGCTTGCGGGAAAGACCGCCGCCACACGAAGTGGGCAAGCTCTGTCCCCAACTGATTAAAAGGAAACACCATGACAGAAAAACATCTCTCGACCCAATTTGACAGCGAACTCAGCGCAGTCTCGACCCGTGTCATGGAAATGGGCGGCCTGGTGGAGTCGCAGATTCACCTGGCCATCTTTGCCCTGTCCCAGTTCAGCGTCGAAGTGTCCAACGAGGTTTCGGCTACGGAGCCACGCGTGAACGCCATGGAAGTGGATATTGACCGTGAACTCTCCAGCATCATCGCCCGGCGCCAGCCGACCGCGCGGGACTTGCGCTTGCTGATCGCGATCTCCAAAACCACCGCCAATCTTGAACGGGTGGGTGACGAGGCCGAAAAAATTGCGCGCATGGTGCGCTCCATCATCCAAAGCGGTGGGCCGCGTTCGCTACCGGCCAATGAGTTGCGGGTGGCAGGCGATATGGCCTCGGGTTTGCTGCGAAAAGCACTTGATGCCTTTGCCCGCCTCGACACCACAGCAGCAGTGGCCATTCTGAAGGAAGACGATCTGATCGACGAGGAGTTCAACGGCTTCGTGCGCAAGCTCATCACCTACATGATGGAAGACCCGCGCATGATTTCACCCAGCCTGGACTTGCTGTTTCTGGCCAAAGCCCTGGAACGCATTGGCGACCACGCCAAAAATATTGCCGAGTTCATCATCTATGTGGTCAAGGGCGCGGACGTGCGCCACACCTCGATGGAACAGATTGAATCGGTTTTGAAATGAGACAGCAGCCCGGCGTCTTGATTGTGGAAGATGAGCCGGCCATTGCCGAGCTGATTGCCGTCAACCTGCGCCATAACGGTTTTCGGCCGACCTGGGCCATGGACAGCGCCAGCGCCCAGCGCGAGCTCGATGCAGTGTTGCCCGATGTGATTCTGCTGGACTGGATGCTGCCCGGCGAGAGCGGCCTGGCGCTGGCCAAACGCTGGCGCGCCCAGCCGCGCACCAAGGCGATACCCATCATCATGCTGACGGCCCGTGGTGACGAGACCGATCGGGTCGCGGGCCTTGACGCTGGCGCCGATGACTACATCGCCAAGCCGTT
>DATCIC010000116.1:0-10562 GCA_036508025.1 Rhodoferax sp.
AACCGCCCGCTTGGAGCTCTACCGCAGTGATAGGGTCAAGACCGTCATTGCTCTCCCCGGGGTATTTTTCATCAGCGGTGCGGCGTTGGTGGTGCTCAATGCGTGTGCGCACAAAGTCATTGTCTTGCGGCAACCCCACGGGTTCAAGCACCCGGAGTAACACTATTTCCTGGTCGATGACGTTAGCATCACCAAAACGCTCCGGATGAAAGCCTGCAGCTACTAAAAAAGAGTTATGGGGGATACCATTGACCTTCTGTTTGAACGCATCATTGGTCAGAACAAAGACCTCGTCAAAACGCATTCCATATACGTAACCGACGAATGACGAGTCGTAGTTGCCCAGCAATTTGACGAGCGCTGATTCTGTGGTAACTACCTTGTTGAGAATATCGATCATCTTTGTCCCTGAAAGTGAAGATTATTTTTGGATTTCAATTCGCAGTTGCATGCACAAACGGCGTTCTAAACGTTGCACTTGATGCCTTCACGGTCGGCAGAGTTCCCACCACACTCATCCCCCGGTGTTGCCCAACATGACAGTCGGTTGGCAACGGGCGATTGCTAAAGAATAGCTCTCGCCCTACAAAACGTGCTCCACCTATTGGATGTGCCGAGTAAGTCTGATCAATAACACGACCGTCTACATTGCTCAGGTCCCCATACAGAGCACGGATCTCTGGTACATCATCATAAGAAAGCATCCAAGGGACTTTTTGTTCGCCTAAGTATTCGCTCATTTCTCGATGTGTCTTGTTATCAAAGGTGTGGCCATACAGTTGCTCTGCTTTCCTATAGTACGGTGGATCAAGATACAGGTAAGCGTTCTTTGCAACTCTGTACCATGAACAAAACAACCGCCAGTTTTCGCATGACACCCGTGTCACTGAGTGGCGCTTTTCGTAGAGCGCACTCAGCCGCTTTACAAGCTTCTCAGCATTGAACCTCACATCCAAGGTTCGGTTAACTTGGCCCCAACCGCCAATGGGGCCAGCCTGATGCAGGATGCCATTGAAACTAGTTCGATTGAGAAATAGGCACTTAAAGGCAGCTTCACGAAGGGAAGCTGGTTTCAGCGCTTTCTGGGTACGCCATTCGTCAACGGTAAGCGTCGCCGTCTCTATCTTGTTGAAGAGCCACTTTATGTCGGCATCTGGCTCATCGGTTTTGCCGAATACGATCCGCCAAAAACTGGCAATCAATGGATCAATGTCGTTAAGTGCGATCTGTTGGACGTGTCCAAGCTCCAACAGCGCCAGTGACACTCCTGCCCCGCCACAAAAGGGCTCCACGAATACCGAAGGATTTAGTCCAGATGCCTGGATTGCCGACCAAATAAAGGGAGTGAATCGGGTCTTTCCGCCTGGGTAACGCAATGGAGACTTCGAAATCATGAGTGGCAGTGGAGATGCATAGGTTGGTGTAGCGATAATAGCGACTAAAAGGTGATACTCGGGGACCTTGTGGTAGCAAGAGATACTATTTGGCTGTAGTTGTTCGTCTTTCCGCGCGGCATTCCCAGTGCCCCTGCGACGGCTGCGGGCCGGCTTCTTCGCAGCCTTGTCTTGCAAGGGCCGTGAGGCCTGACCGCCAATTGGAATATCTGCTGTCGCTAGCTAAATGACTGCTGTGGCTTGTCTGATCGAGTCGGCGAACCTCAGGTCCTCAAGCTGATGGCAGTCGGCAATGGGCACCTAGGCGACCGCCACAAACGACGGCTGGCAGGTCTTCGTAATCGCGAAATAGGCGTGCCGCAAGCGGGCACTCATGACCGTCGGGTTACGCTGCACACCTGTCTCAGACTTCCCCGCCGCCAATGTCAGCAATACGGCGGGGATGCCGCCGATTGAGCGACAGCTTTATGGAACCTCAACGATGAAAATCTTTCTGTTGCCCGGAAGCTGACACCAGTGGGCGCCCGCTGTTGGTCGGGTCCAGCCGGCCAGATCTTCAAACGGTCCGCCCGAAACTTGTCTCTGGAATATCAAGCTCATCCGATATGCCCGCGCCCGCTTCGGAGCGCCCAGTTAGCAGACACATCTGATTAGCGAGTCGGGCAGCCCGGTAGAAGTGGGACGCCAAAGGCCACGCTTCACATCGATCACACGCGGCGCCAAGGCAGTCAAAAAGAGTGAATTCACGCCATTGAAGTCCTTGAACGGGCCGCAAGACTGTTCATTCATCATCTTCATCCCCGAACCAGATCGACGGCAGATCGCCTTGCCTGCGCATCTGTGCGTGCTCCGGACACAGCACGACATACCAGCCATCGCCCCGATCGTTCTTTCCATGCTTGCCGCATACGATGCAGCTATGGGTTGTCTCCTTCTCGCCGGCGTCGATCAGCTCGTTCAACTGCAGGCTCAGCGCTTCATCCTCCGATTTATTGGACTCAGCTCTGGTGGAAGAGGAAGTAAAGTCAGTCGGAGAAATCAGATCCAGCCTGATTTGCGCCTTGATACCGGTCATTCCCCAGTACCAGCGGCCGGAGCCAAATTTCTCCTTGCATTGCGTCCAGTGAAAACCGCGCTTGTCGCTGCCCAGCAAGTTGTCAATTTTGGCGCAAAGTTTCTCAAAGATGCCAATCCATCCGCGCGGGATGGAAATGCCGATGTTCTCGCCGGAAAACATATACGGATAGCGGGCTTCGATTTGCTTTTGTGTTGTCATGGGGTGCTCCTGGTTGATTGAAGAATTCAGTGAAGGAATTCCGGCTTGTCAGCGTTGCGGTCTTCGCTGCCGTCATCGTCAGATAGAAGTACCTCGGCCGGCAGGTCCTGGCGCTGCAGGCAAGTTCGCTGGTTGGCAATAGCGCTGGCAAAGGCGCGACGCAGCACTTGCCCTTGCTCGCGCGGCACGAGGTGCGCAATCAGCTTGACGATCTGCGGCGAGATAGGCTCAAATTCGGGCAATCCCATCTCGTCGTGGATGGAATCGGCAACGCCACGCGCCACCTTCAGGGCATGCTCCCCCATTGGCAACTGAATGTCGAATTCGACAAACCGGGATCGAATCGGTGCTGGAATGCGGGAGGGATTGTTGGCCGTGGCAATCCAGGTCACAAAACTGGCGTCGAAAGTCAAGCCGACGCTGATGTCAAGGACCCGATCTGATGTAATTGGCTCCAGCAGTGTGTGCAGCGGTGCGATCGGATTTCGGTTGTGAGTTTGAGATGCCTTGTCCAGCTCGTCGATAAGGACGATGGGATTGGCCGCATCGCCAAGGCACACCATCTCAAACACCAACCCGTAGCTTGTGTTGGCCCAGGTTCGATCAGATCCAGTCAAACCAGATTCCGTCACAGCAGAGTCGAATGAATGCCTGCGCATCGGCACGCGAAGCGCCGTTGAGAGCGCTTGCGTAAAAAATGTCTTGCCTACCCCGGGGTCGCCATTGAGCAGGATGGGAGGCAATTTCAACGGTTGCCTGCGTGCCGCCGCCAACGCGATCTGTCGTCGGACCAGATCGAGCACATCCGCAAAGTGCGGTTGCGACGAGCGCAGCAAATCAAGCTGGCTGAGACAATCCTCCGGATCAAAAGGTTTTGCAATCCGGCGCAGGTGGCCCTTGGCCTTGAGCTTCTTGAAGAGCTCGACATTCCGCTTGTGAACTTCAGAGTCCGGCGTCGAGAACTTTTGTTCAATCAGCTTGAGTGGCTCGTCCCATTCGTAAACCGGTACCTGTTTCAGTTCATCAAAACCTGAATCCGTCAGCCTTCGCTGGCTCAGAATCTGACGCTCGGCAAAGGGATCTAATGACAGCGCCTCTGGCTTCTTGAAGACACGCGTGGGCGCGGTAGCGGATACAGGCTCCGGCGGCATTTTGCTCAAAGCCTTAAGCTCTCGGCTTCTGCGCTCTTCGATCGCCTGCAATTGGGCCGCCTCGGCCTGTTCCTTCAAATCCTTGATCAGCTCATCAGTCCGTTTATCGGAGCGCAGAAAGAGCTTTAGGCTCTCAATATCCTGGTCACGATAGAAGTGTACGGTGCAGGCGACATAGCCGTCGTGAGACGAATCGCTTTTCTGGTTGTTATCGCGGTGTGAAAACATAAACGGCTCCATTTTTTGGAGCCGCTTTGGGGGGTAGTTTCAGCTCCAGGTTATTGGGGAGATGCCTGAAACTGAGAGAGAAAGAACGTCAACAGTCAGCGCAGGGCATCACAGAGGTAGCTATCGCTATCTCTGAAACGCGGGTTGTGTTGACGTGCTGGATTTGCATGGGACCGAGATTAATCGATTGATCACTGAGCCGCAATCAAAAGTTGGAAAAGTGTTGTAAAAATAGAGACCGGAGGACAAAATCCTTGGGTTAAATTTCGCGCCTTAGTACGAGCACGAAATTCTGCCGAACTTTCGACAGCATCTGTGATCTCCAGAGGCGTAGGGAGCCAGATAATGTCTTCATAGATGAAGACGTTAATGCCTCCAGCGCGTGGCCGAGATGGCCTGCTTCTGTACCTTGATTTCGATGGCGTGCTGCATCACGAGAACGTGATCTTCCGGCCGCGCAAAGGTGCATGCTTGGTCGCGCCCGCCGGGCATTCATTGTTCCAGCACGCTGGACTCCTCGCGGAAATTCTGATCCCGTAGGCCCGTGTTTACGACTTTAATGTACTGTTTACGACTTTATTTGCGCGGAATAACCAGTTATTCTGAGCAATTAAAGTCGTAAACAGGCACCTAGCATTCATGCGGGTTAGCGGCGTGGCAAATTGACAACACGCCGAGTTAAAGTCGTAAACAACTTTACAGCATTTTCCACAACGATTGGAGCATGCAGCGTCTGAACTTACCAAGGTGAGCATTTCGGCTGCCGTAAACCGGTCCGTCGTCGCTGACTCCTGGGTGCCCAATGCCGACGATGATTTTCTTGAAATGCCTGCCCGATACCAGCCACTGAACTCATCAAGTGATGCTCACCGGATTGACGGCGGAGTTCCATGAAGCTGCCCTTCAATCCACCTCGACTGAATCATATTGCTGACATTGGCGGCGGAAAAGTCTGAGACAGGTCAGCAGCGGTTGCTGACATAGGACTACCCAAAATGGTCGCTCCATACCCGACATTCACCGCAGTGGCCTGACGGTCGGCAATGTGGCGATGATTTCGCCAAACTGAGCACCCGCCAACGACCGACAGCAGCTATAGGCTGGAATGCCACTGAATGCCCACTGCAAATACCATTGCCTACCTTCCTGGGATCATGTGCTGTCATATTGGGTCTCGGCATCCCAGAAACGCAGCTCATGAGTTTCTTAGGTGCGCGCGGCGCTGCGGTGATGGATTTTTTTGAACTCCGCTAGCTATCAAAGTCCTTGCATTGCGACCGACGGTGCTCACGTGCTCCAAATTCTGGGCGGCACCGGAGCTTGATCCCAAAGTAATTGGCGCCAGGCTGCCCAGATTTTTTTGAGCAAATCCATGGCCATCTCAACTTGCGGTGCCAGCACACGCAGCACCAAAACTTGAGGGTTAGGACAAGTCACACCGGCACTGGATTTGAGAGCGTCCGCGTTCAAAATATGCCGCGCGCTGTCAAGCGCCAACTCACGGCGCGGGCGCGCCATAGTGCTGCCCATCGCGAAAAAGACAGAGGCCATGCAACGCTGACCTGAAAGGCCCAGTGGACTGTTGAACAAGCAAGTATCCGCTGCATCGACGACGCCTCTCTCCAGCCAGATCTCCGGCATCTCGATATGCTGAAGAAAACGTCCGGCGACAAAGGGGAGATCAGCATGCGGCAGACCCAGCGCCGTTATGTCCCAGGCCATTAACTCGGCCCCGGGAGCGAGTTCAAAGCTCAAATGGTTTTCTGCTTGACAGCCGTTGTACAGGATCGCTTCCAGCGGCAACCACTCCATGCGCGCACCGGCCTGCAGTCGCAACCGGGTGCGCTGCACGGCCGGCTCACCGGATGAGCGGTAAAACCGTGTGGCGCCCGCAGTCGTGATAAGGGCGTGAGCCCCAGAGTCAACCGCCACTTGAATGTCCAGGGTATCACCCCCCACCAGCCCGCCAGGTGGGTGAACCAGCACATTGTGGCAAGTGCCGTCGCCTTCCGGGTACAGGCTCTTCAACACCCGCAGTGGACCTTCATGAACGTGCCGGACCACGCTGCGTTCAGATTCCAGACGGTAGTCAAGGGAAAGCGCGGCATGCCAGGTCATGTGGTGACGCGGTTGGAGTATTCATAGTTCATAGCCGACCATAACCTAGCCTGGGCCCAGGCAATGGCAGCAATCCTGAGGCCTTGCCACGGCGGGAATATAAGTAGACCGACTGCCGTCTAACTACTCTGGTTGGGGATTCCATCAATGGGTGCCTCGTCAGTTCCTATCGTGGTGCGGGTAAACGACTCTACCTGTGCACGCGCAGCCTCAGGATTGCTAAGCCAATTGGTGTAAAACTCAAACGGACAGGCCGCAACACCCTTGTCACCCTCCCCTGAGTTGATGACGCCGGTATAGCCGCGGTGCAGCAGCTTGAAAAGATGGTTTTCCGACTGCCCATTGCGTCGGTAATCCCGTATCAGGCTCTTGGACAAGGCCGCATACTGGATACCCATCTCTTCCTCGCCGCACTCACCCAAGGTTCTGCCGTCAAAGCCGATCAGTGCCGAGTGACCAAAATACGAATACACACCATCAAAACCTGCCGCATTGGCCACCGCCACATAGGTGTTGTTGGCAAACGCCATGGCTTTCGAGATGAGTATTTGCTGCTCCTTGGCCGGGTACATGTAGCCTTGGCATCGAACGATCAGCTCAGCCCCTCTCATTGCACAGTCGCGCCAGATTTCCGGGTAGTTGCCGTCATCGCAAATGATCAGGCTGACCTTCATCCCCTTGGGACCATCGCTCACATAGGTACGGTCGCCGGGGTACCAGCCCTCGATCGGCGTCCACGGCATGATCTTGCGGTATTTTTGCACGATCTCGCCCTGATCGTTCATCAGGATCAGGGTGTTGTACGGCGCCTTGTGCGGATGCTCTTCATGCCGCTCACCTGTGAGCGAAAAGACACCCCAGACCTTTGCCTTACGGCACGCCGCGGCAAAAATGTTGGTCTCGTCGCCCGGCACGGTGGCCGCGTTCTCGTACATCTCCTTGGCGTCATACATGATGCCGTGGGTGCTGTACTCCGGGAAGATCACGAGGTCCAGCCCAGGCAGTCCCTGCTTCATTCCTTCGACCATGCGGCCAATGTTGCGCGCGTTGTCCAGTACCTCGGCACGGCTGTGCAGCCGTGGCATTTTGTAGTTGACCACCGCGACACCGACGGTGTCCTTGCTGCTTGAAATATCACCATGAATCATATTTGCCTCATTAGGTTTGAGAAACTCTGGGGCTCAAAAAAAAGCTGATCACAGCCTGTTTTGAGGCAGTTAGTGGCTGATCATCCAGGGCCGCTTGCTCGGAAAGGCCTTGTTGCCATTGGGCGCTGTCAGTGTGGCGCCGCGCTTGCTGGAACTTGAACAGCAACCACAACCCGCCGGGTGTTTGAGCCGCGCGTAGTCGCCAGAGCGTTTGGGCTCGTGGCGCGCGCGCTCATTGGTTTCCATCGCTCGGCGCGTGCTGTCTGCCATCAGGGCCAAGCGCGGTGCGCTGGCAAAGACGCGGGGCGAGTCGGCGCCACAGTCAGGGCAGGCAGCCGCTTCATTGCGGCTTGCCAGTGTGCGAAAGGCATCAAAGCCTCCACACTGAACGCAGGCGTAGTCATAAGTTGGCATGGGGCATCTCCCTGATCATCAGCTTGGGTCAAGTCAAGTCGTGCGACAACGGCATGTTGACCGTGCCGTCGATATGCTTGATCGGGCCAGAGGCGTTCGGGTTGATGTCAAAGTCGAAGATGCCGGTAGGCAGCCACAGCGTGGCGCACGAGTTCGGAACGTCAACGACCCCGCTGATGTGACCCTGCACCGGTGCCGTGCCTAGAATGGAGTAAGCCTGGGCGCCGGAATAGCCGAACTTTTTCAGGTATTCAATCGCGTTCAGGCAGGCTTGACGGTAGGCCACGTTGACATCGAGGTAATACTGCTTGCCCGCCTCATCCACCGAAATGCCTTCGAAAATAAGGTAGTCGTTGTACTGGGGCTTGATGACGCTGGGCTTGAAGATAGGGTTCTTGATACCGTACTTGGCCATGCCGCCCTTGATCAGCGTGACTTTCATATGCACCCAGCCAGCCATCTCGATGGCACCGCAGAACGTGATTTCACCATCACCCTGGCTGAAATGCAGGTCACCTACTGACAGACCGGCTCCGTCCACGTAAACAGGAAAGAACACCTTGGAGCCGCGCGACAAATCCTTGATGTCGCAGTTGCCGCCGTGTTCGCGCGGTGGCACGGTACGCGCACCTTCTGCCGCCGCCTTGTCGCGCGCCGCGCCCGTCATCTTGCCCATGTGGGCTGTGCCGGCAGAAGGCGGGTTGGCCAGGCCGGTTCGGCTTGGGTCACTGTCGATCAGCTGTTGCTCACGCGTGTTCCACATGTCCAGCATGGCCTTGTCGGGCAGGCAGCCAATCAGGCCCGGGTGGATCAAGCCAGCGAAGTTGACACCCGGCACGTGGCGCGAACTGGTGAACATGCCCTTGAAGTCCCAGATGGATTTTTGCGCCTCTGGAAAGTGGTCGGTCAGAAAGCCACCTCCATTTTTCTTGCTGAAGAATCCATTGAAGCCCCACAGGCTGTCTTGCTTGGCGCCAATGTCAAGCAAATCCACCACCAACAAGTCGCCAGCTTCAGCACCTTTGACGCCGACCGGGCCGGACAGGTAATGAACCGTTGTCAAGTCAATGTCGCGGACGTCGTCAGCGCTGTTGTTGTTCTTGATGTAGCCACCGGTCCAGTCAAAGGTTTCCAGGATGAAATCAACACCCGGATTGACCCAGCACGCCATCGGAATATCCGGGTGCCAGCGGTTGTGGATGTTTTCGTTGTCAGTGGGTGACTTGCTCAGGTCAACTTTGATCAGGGTATCTGTCATGCTATTTCTCCTGGGGTGGTTAAAGAATCAATGTCAAACGGAAAGAAATTGCTTGATGCGTGCGGTGTCGGTCTCGGCCCGGGTGCTTTCGTGCACCAGTCGCCCGCCTTCAATGACAAACAGGCGGTCAGCCACATCCATCGCAAAACTCAGCACCTGCTCAGACACGACGATGGTGATTTCACGCATCTTGCGAATCTCATTGAGCGCCTTGGCGATGTCCTTGATGATGGAAGGCTGAATGCCCTCGGTGGGTTCGTCCAAAAGCAACACTTTGGGGTTGGTCACCAAAGCACGCGCAATTGCCAACTGCTGCTGTTGACCGCCTGAGAGATTGCCCCCTTTGCGACCACGCATTTCAAAAAGCACCGGGAATAACGCATAGATTTCGTCAGGAATCTGCTTGTGCCGCACGTTCTCAAGACCGGTCTGAATGTTCTCTTCGACCGTGAGGGTCGGAAATATCATTCGACCCTGCGGCACGTAGGCCACCCCTTTGGCGACCCGCCTGTAGCTCTCGTCCTTGGAGATGTCATGGCCGTCCACGTCGATCGTTCCCGACTTAAGGGACATCACACCAATGAGTGACTTGAACAGCGTGGTCTTGCCCATGCCGTTGCGACCCATGATGGCCACAGTTTCGTTTTTCTGTGCTGTAAACGTGATGCCGTGCAGCGCCTCGCTTTGCCCGTAGCTGACGTGAAGGTTGTTAACGTTGAGCATGGTTGTTTCTCCTCAGTGGCCCAGGTACACATCGATGACCCGCGGATCAGCCTGCACTTTTTCCATTGAGCCTTCGGCCAAAATCTTTCCCTGGTGCATGACCGTCACTTTGTGGGCAATTTGCTTGACAAACTCCATGTCGTGTTCAATCACGATCATGGCGCGTCCCTTGCAGATGCGCTTGAGCAACTCAGCCGTGAGTTCACGCTCGCGCACACTCATGCCGGCGATGGGTTCATCGAGCATCAGCAACTCCGGGTCCTGCATCAGCAGCATGCCAATCTCGAGCCACTGCTTCTGTCCATGTGACAACAAACCGGCCTCAACTTCAAGCTGACCATCCAGGCCAATCTCAGTGGCAACGTCCTGCACACGGCCCTTCACCTCGTCGGTGCATTTAAAGAACAAGGCCCCGAACACACCGCGCCCCTGGGGAAATGAGACTTCAAGATTCTGAAAGACGCTCAGGTTTTCGTAGATAGACGGCGTCTGAAATTTGCGGCCAATGCCCGCCCGTACGATCTGGTACTCGGGCAAGGTCGTCATCTCGTGGTTCTTGAACTTGATGCTGCCGGCGCTGGCGCGGGTTTTTCCGCAGATCAGATCCAGCAGTGTGGTCTTGCCGGCACCATTGGGGCCAATGATCACGCGCAACTCGTTTTGGTCGATGTAGAGGTTCAGGTTGTCAATGGCCTTGAAGCCATCAAAGGACACGGTCAGGTCTTCAACCGTCAGTGCAAAATCATTCTTTTTCATGGGCATGCTCCACAGGTTCAAATTCGCTGATTGCTCAGGCCCGCGGGCAGGACTGGCGCTTCGGCAGCGGCGGCAGTGGCGACGGGCTTGACCGCT
>DATCIC010000117.1:0-3452 GCA_036508025.1 Rhodoferax sp.
GAACTCCGGCATCGACAAGCCGGGTTGAAATTGGATGCGGTTCATAGCCATGATGCGCCCCTCAAAATTGGAAGATGGGTACAGATTACGTCCTCTCAAGCTCATCAGGTGAGCTTGGCTGAAGATTGTTGCTAATCAGGTTAATTTATAGCTTTTATGGCTGTAGCCCCCGTCAACACTGCGTGAGTAGCTATTGTTTTTGAATAGTATGGCGATGCGATGCAGCGCTTGTGCGGTAATTTGCAGGTGGATATTTCGAAGGCGCGCAGACTGTTGGGCTGGGTGCCGCCGGTGTCGGTGGATGAGGGGTTGCGGCGGGCGCTCATGGATTGATTCGCGTCGTGGGCCGCAGAAAAATTAGCGCGTTTCTGTGCCGCTCCTATGCGGTATCGCCTTTGTCACCCGTCAAAATCTCTAGCCCGGTGACTTGGGAAAAGTCACGGTCATGCGTTACAAAAGCAGCAGCACCGACGTCCAGGGCGGTTGCCAATTGAATCGCGTCTGGCAGCTTTAGGCGATATTGGGCACGTAATTGCGCTGCCAATACCGCAATCGGTGTCGAGACTGGAATCACGGTGTAGTAAGACAAACTTTTCTCATAACGCTTGGCCAACGCTGTTTGCCCGGCTTTGAGTGGACCTGTCAAAACTTCAGCCAGAGTGATGGTTGAAAGGGCAACGACCAAATCACGCTTGGCCGCCGCTTCAAACAAGCCCAGGAATTGATCGGAAAATTGGGGGTGCGATTCCAGCACATAGATAAAGGGTGCCGTATCAAGCACTACCGTGGCGCCTTGTGGCAGGTTGGCCCATTGGCGTGGCGCTTTGACTTTCATTTAAGCATCACCCCATTCGTCACGCAAGTCAGATACTGTCTGACCAACATGGGCACCCCAAAGCCCTCGGCCCGTGCCACGTAAGGCCAATATTCCAGACGTCAAATCAGCATCAGTGGATGACTGTTTAATGTCTTGAAGAGGCACGATGGCTGCATAAGGTTTCCCGTGCTTGGTAATGATGCTTCGAATACCAGCATGGGCATTCGCAATGATGTTCGGCAATTGAATACGGGCTTGCTCTAGCCCATAGTTGGCGGTGGGTGGCATGGCTGGCTCCCGAAAAGTACAGACTGTACAGTATATTGCAGAATGGAAAAGGGCGCCGCAGGGTAACTTGGGTCAAATTCCAATTAATTTATAGCTTGCAGGGCTGTAGCCCACGTCAAAACTGCGTGAGTAGCTATTATTTTTGAATAGTATGGCGATGCGGTGCAGCGCTTGTGCGGTAATTTGCAGGTGGATATTTCCAAAGCTCGGCAGTTGCTGGGCTGGGCGCCGCCGATCTCAAGCGACGAGGGGCTGCGGCGGGCGGTGGCAGGGAATGGACTGCAGCGATTTGCGGCCTCGCGATGACGGCGCAATCAGTTTACAATCTCCCAAAATGGGAGTATTTCTGATGCGGGTAGTTGCAAAGAGCACCCTGGTCAAATTTTGGAGTCAGCCGGAATGTGCCGATTCGAAAGGAGCCTTGCAAAGCTGGTTCGACGAAGCGATCGAGGCAAGCTGGAAGACCCCGCAGAACATAAAAGAGCAATACAGCAGTGCAAGCATATGTGGCAACAACCGGGTGGTGTTCAATATCGCCGGTAACAAGTACCGTCTGGTCGTGGAGATGCAATACCGAGCCGGGATAGTTTGGGTGAAGTTCGTTGGAACCCATGCACGATATGACCAAATTAACGTGGAAACCATCAATGAATATTAAGCCAATCCGAAACGATGACGACTTGCGCGCTGCATTCAAGCGGCTCGAGCCGGTGTTTCAGGCGCAAGAGGGGACGCCAGAGGCGGACGAGATGGAAATTCTTGTAACGCTTATTGAAGCCTATGAGCACAAGCATTACCCGACAGGCCCTGCGGATCCGGTCGATGCCATTAAATTCAGAATGGAGCAACAAAAGCTCACCCCGAAAGACCTGGAGCTCTACATCGGCTCAAGTGGCCGAGTTTCAGAGGTGCTGAACCGCAAGCGTCGGCTAAGTTTGCAAATGGTAAAGCGGCTGCATGACGGGTTGCACATCCCATACGAAAGCCTCCTGGCAGCCGCCTAAGGCAATTGGGCAATTGAGGGTGCGTTGCATGAAAAGACTATTTGATTTGATCGCAGGCGCTTGCGCTGGGCTTGTCTTGTTGTTGCCGATTGTGCTGGTCGCCTTGGCGGTTCGCCTGACTTCAAAGGGGCCAGCCCTGTATTGGTCTGACCGGGTGGGGCGCAACAACACCATTTTCAAAATGCCCAAGTTCCGCAGCATGCAGATCGGCACCCCTGCGGTGGCGACTCATTTGCTAAGCAACCCGGATGCGTACTTGACGCCCATCGGCAGCTTCTTGCGCAAAAGCAGCCTGGACGAGTTGCCGCAGTTGTGGAGCATTCTGGCTGGCGACATGAGTTTTGGGGGGCCGCGCGCTGCCCTGTTTAACCAGCACGACTTGATTGAATTGCGTACCCGGCAACGTGTGCATGCACTGGTGCCCGGCCTGACCGGCTGGGCGCAGGTGAATGGCCGCGATGAGTTGCCTATTCCTGACAAAGTCAAGCTTGACGCAGAGTACATGTATCGCCAGTCCCTGGGGTTTGACATTTGGATTTTGTGGTTGACTTTCATTAAGGTGCTGCGGCGGGATGGGGTGGCGCATTGATTCAGGGCCGACCAGTTAACTTCATATTTCGTAGCTGCTTGCCAAATAGGGACGGGGGCTACAGACCGACTTCTCTCAAGGCAATTTCAGCGCCTGCAGTTGCGGATATTTCTCATGGGCCAGCAGGGTCCAGCCCGCCTTGACCTGCGCGTAGGCTGCTTCACCATGCAGTGCCCGCATGACCAGCAACTGTCGGATGGCCTCGTCGGGGTTGCCATTCAGGGCCAGCGATTGGGCGTAACGATTTTGCGTGGCGGGCCAGGGGAAGCGCAACGCGACTTTCCGGGCCAGCTCCACTTCATCCGCGCTCATGCCCGGCTTTGGCACGATGCGCCCGCCATGCAGCAGCGCGTCCAGTTGCGTCAACAAGATCACATGGGGTCGCCGGTAGCTGGCCGGTGTTGCTCCAATGCGCAGCGCCTCGAAGCGGACAATTCGAAAATCCTCTTCGATCGCCACGTATTCGACCACCGACCACGCCATCAGCACGGTTGTGACGAACAACATGGCCAGCGCCGGTTTCACGCCCAGGCGAAAGGCGGGTTTGGCACCCACTGCGCCTTCAAGCGCGCCCACGGCGAACATGACGGGCACCAGAAAGTAGGCGTAGGCAAACGGAAACTCCAGCATCGAATGCACCGCCACCGGCAATATCAGCGCCAGACAGTACCAAGGGGCCAATTGGCTGGCCGCGCGCACACGGCGCCAGAGCCACACGCCGGTCACCAACACCAGCAGCGCGGCCAGCGGCAGG
>DATCIC010000118.1:0-7833 GCA_036508025.1 Rhodoferax sp.
CAGCGTCAGCTCGGCGCTGGCGGCGTCGATGCTCAGGGTGCGCGCGGCAGTCTGATCGTGAACGTGGTCACCGCGCCAGCCGATTCGACCGAAATCGTGCCGCCATGGGCGGTGATGATTGACCTGGTGATGGCCAGCCCCAGGCCGGTGCCTTCGCTGCTGCGTTGCCGCGATGGATCGACCCGGAAAAAGCGGTCGAAAACCCGCTCCAAATATTCCTGCGGAATCGCGTCGCCGGTGTTTTCCATGCGAATCGAGACCGTGTCCGGGCTTGTGCTGATAGTGACGCGTAGCGTTGTGTCCGCGGCCGAATGCCGGACTGCATTCGACAGCAGGTTGCCCAGCGCCCGCCGCAACATGAGCCTGTCCGCGCTCACCTCGGCGTCGCCTTCGAGCGTGAGGCGCAGCCCCTTTTCTTCGGCCACTGCATCGTAATAATCAAACAGTGCAAGCACTTCGGCTGCCAGCTTGACCGTTTCCCGTGTCGGCACCACCAGGTCGTTTTCGGCCTTGGCCAGCAGCAGCATATCCGAGATCATACGAGCCATGTGCTCGAACTCCTCGGTGTTCGATTCAAGAATACTGCGGTACTCGTCGGCGCTACGCTGGCGCGATAGCACAACCTGGGTTTGAGTCATCAGGTTGCTCACCGGCGTGCGCAACTCATGCGCGATGTCTGAAGAAAAATCGGAAAGCCGATGGAAGGCATCCTCCAGTCGCGCCAGCATGTCATTCAAAGACTGTGCCAGTTCGGCCAGTTCAATCGGCACTGTTTCCACCTGCAGTCGGTGGCTCAGTTGTTGGGCCGTGACCACTTGCGCTTGCGCGCGCATGGCGCGAAGCGGTGCCAAGCCGCGTCGAGCGGCAGCCCAGCCCAGAAAGCCGGTCAGTGCGGCGGCGCCGGCGACGAACATCCACAGCGTCTGCAGGAAAGAACGGAAGAATGCCTGATGGTGCGCGATGTTGGTGGCTACCGCCACGATCACCTTTGAGCGCCCGCTGCTGCCGATTGGCAGTTCAGCCGCGATGCCGCGGTAGGTCTGTTCTCCCAGAGTCCAGGTGATCAGGCGGTGCGCGTTTCGGGCGGCATTGGCAGCCACCAGGTCGACGGGAAAGTTGGCGTGCGGCGTGGCGAAGATGACCTCGTGATTTGGGCCGAAGACGATAACGTCGAGGCCGTGGTGTCCGACGAACGAGTTGTCCAGCACTTGCGAAATGGAATGGAGATCGTCTTGCGACTTCAACTTCTCAAGGGTATGACGCACGAGTTCCATCTTGTCCGCCAGAACCTCCGTGTCCAGTTCCACGAAGTGCTTTTCCACCGAGGATGCGATCATGAAACCGAGCGCCAGCAGCACGGCCGACGAGGCGATGATGAACAGCAGTGTCAGCCGCCGCGTGATGGATGTTCTTCCTGTCAAGCGCAATCTGGGTTCTCCAAAACATAGCCCATGCCGCGCACGGTACGAATCAGTTTGGGTTCAAAATTATCGTCCACCTTGGCGCGCAGGCGTCGCATGGCAACCTCGATCACGTTGGTGTCGGAATCGAAATTCATGTCCCACACCTGGGACGCGATCAGTGAGCGTGGCAGCACTTCATCCTGGCGGCGCAACAGCAACTCCAGCAGAGCAAATTCTTTGGATGTCAGATCAATGCGTTTGCCGGCACGGGTGACGCGCCGGCGCAGCAAGTCAAGCTCCAGGTCGGCAGCGCGTAAAAACTCCGTGGCCGAGCCTTTGCTGCCCCGGCGCAAGAGTGTGCGCACGCGGGCCAGCAATTCAGAAAAAGCAAACGGTTTGACCAGGTAGTCGTCCGCACCCAGTTCCAAGCCCTTGACGCGGTCATCGACATGGTCGCGCGCGCTCAGAAACAGCACCGGCATGTCTTTGCCCGCTTTGCGGACGCCAGCCAAAACCGCCCAGCCGTCGATGCCAGGCAGCATCACATCAAGAATCGCCAGGTCGTAGTCTTCTGTGAGCGCGTGATGCAGGCCGTCGGTGCCGTCACGCAGCAAATCCACGACAAAGCCAGCCTCGCCCAAACCTTGTTTGAGGTAGTCGCCCGTTTTTGGTTCGTCTTCGACGATGAGAATTTTCATACCGCCATTTTGCGCTGCCTGCGCGTCAGCGCGAGACAGATAACAGGAATGTAATCTGTCTGTCAGCTCGCTGAGGGGAACGGGTTTGCACACTGCCACAAGTGAAACGCGTTAGAGAAGGCTCCCCTCGTCTTTGTTGACGCCATGTTACGTGTGCTGCCGCACAGACAGCTACAGGATCCCAACTTAGATTGAACCCTCAATGTTTTACAGGAGAAGATTGATGAAGACCTTGCTTGCTTTGGCAGTTGGCGCACTGGCCCTGTTCACCACCGGTGTCGCGTTGGCGCAGAACGGCAACATGATGAATGGCGGCATCTGGAGCACCGGGTGGATGGGTGGCTACGGTGGCATAGGGATGCCGGTTTTGCTGCTTATCGTCGTTGTCGTCCTCGTGGTATGGGTCGTCAAGCGGGGAGGCAAGTGACTCCATTGCAGCACTGAATACGTATCGAATCCCCCTCGCCGTTCGCGGCGTTAATCAACCTGACCAGGAGTCTGTCATGACCCATTTTCGATTTATTCCACTTGCAGTTGTCCTCACAAGCGCCACCTTACTGGCGGCCTGCAACACAGCCCCGACGACGCCCATGGGCACCGCATCTGCCAGCAACATGGCCACGCCCGACCAGATGGCCAGGATGGACGCGCAGATGAAAGCCATGCAGGGCATGCACGAAAAGATGATCAACGCCAAGACACCGCAAGAGCGCAGCAAGCTGATGGCCGAGCACATGAAAGCCATGCAGGACGGCATGGCGATGATGGGCGACATGTCCAGCGCTGGCATGGGCGACATGAAGGGCATGCAGGGCATGACTGGCGACATGGGTGCGCACCACAAGATGATGGCCAAGCGCATGGAGATGATGCAGATGATGATGCAAATGATGATGGATCGGGAGTCTGCTGCCATGCCAATGGCCAAGTAGTTTGACGGGGCAGCCTTCGTGCTCATCATGCCGCGCTTCCTGCGGTCATGGCGCAGACAGCCTGACTGACAACCGTGGCCCCGGGTCGTTATCCAGAATTCGAGGAGCAACATGAACCACCCCGTGCACCCTGGCGACTCGCCCGAGCATCTGCTTGCAGAACCCGTACCGGGCGCGGGTGTTGCGCCGCCGCTGAAAGACCCGGTTTGTGGCATGACGGTGACCACGCAGTCACCGCACCAGTTGGCGCACGATGGGCGCACGTTCTATTTCTGCAGCGCAAAGTGCCAGAGTAAGTTCACTGCTGATCCGCAGCATTACCTGTCGCCGGCACCGTCGTCGTCGGCATCAGCAACCCCAGCGCCAGTTGAGGGGGCCATGGCCGACGCCACGATTTACACCTGCCCGATGCACCCAGAGGTGCGCCAGGACCATCCTGGCAACTGCCCCAAGTGCGGCATGACGCTGGAGCCGGAGCTGCCCAGTCTTGAGGATGATGAGAACCCTGAATTGCGCGACTTTCAGCACCGCTTCTGGTGGACCTTACCGCTGACCGCCATCGTCTTTGTGCTCGCCATGTTGGGCCACCGTCTGCAATGGATGGACATGGCCGTGCAGAGCTGGGTTGAACTGGTTATCGCCACGCCCATCGTCCTGTGGGCCGGTTGGCCCTTCTTCGTTCGCGGCTGGCAGTCGGCGGTGAATCGCAGCCCGAACATGTGGACTTTGATAGGGTTGGGCACCGGCGCCGCTTTTGTCTACAGCGTGGTGGCGACTGTGGCGCCACAAGTGTTTCCGGCCTCTTTCATCTCGATGGGGCGCGTCGCCGTCTATTTTGAAGCGGCGGCCGTGATTATCTCGCTCACCTTGCTGGGTCAGGTGCTGGAGCTCAAAGCCCGTTCCCAAACGTCGGCGGCGATCAAATCCCTGCTCGGCCTGGCACCCAAGACTGCCAGGCGCATCCAGGCCGATGGCAGTGAAGAAGACGTGCCCTTAAGCCACGTGCATGTGGGCGACGTGTTGCGCATCCGCCCCGGGGAGAAAGTACCAGTGGACGGCACGGTTACCGAAGGTAGCAGTTCAGTTGATGAATCCATGCTGACCGGTGAACCCCTTCCCGTAACCAAGCGCGTGGGGGATAAGGTGATAGGCGCGACACTCAACACCAGTGGCGCACTGGTGATGCGATCAGAGCGGGTGGGCTCCAGCACGGTACTCGCGCAGATCGTGCAGATGGTCGCACAAGCCCAGCGCTCCAGAGCGCCAATGCAGCGCATGGCCGACCAGGTAGCGGGCTACTTTGTCATGACTGTCGTGGCAATTGCCACGCTGACTTTCTTTGCTTGGGGATTTTTTGGCCCTGAGCCCAGTTGGGTTTTCGGCCTGATCAACGCGGTGGCGGTGCTCATCATCGCCTGCCCCTGCGCCCTGGGCCTGGCCACGCCGATGTCCATCATGGTGGCAACCGGTCGCGGCGCGACGCAGGGCGTGCTGTTTCGCGATGCCGCAGCGATCGAGAACCTGCGCAAGATCGACACGCTCATCATCGACAAGACCGGTACCCTGACGGAAGGCCACCCGGCATTTGACCGTGCGGTACCGGCGCCGGGCTTTGAGGCCGACGAGGTGCTGCGTCTGGCTGCCAGCCTGGACCAGGGCAGTGAGCATCCGCTGGCCGACACAATAGTGCGCGCCGCCCGCGAGCGCGGCATGACGCTTGACAAGCCGGAAAACTTCGAATCGGGATCCGGCATCGGCGTACGCGGACAGGTCGCAGGCCATCAATTGGCGCTGGGTAATAGCACGCTGATGGAACAAACAGGCGTCCCGCTCGCACCCCTGGTATCACAGGCTGAGTCCCTGCGCGCCGAGGGCGCCAGCGTGATGCATCTGGCGGTCGATGGTCAGTTGGCGGGCCTGCTGGCGGTGTCTGATCCGATCAAGTCCAGCACGCCCGAGGCCTTGGCGACGCTCAAGGCCGCCGGCTTGCGCATTGTGATGGCCACAGGCGATGGTCTGACCACGGCCAAGGCCGTGGCGGCACGCCTGGGCCTTGACGAGGTGCATGGCGAGGTCAAACCGGCGGACAAGCTGATTCTGGTCGAGCGCCTGCAAAAGGAAGGACGTGTGGTGGCAATGGCCGGTGACGGCATCAACGATGCGCCCGCGCTGGCCCAAGCCGATGTTGGTATCGCCATGGGCACCGGCACCGACGTGGCGATGAACAGCGCACAGATCACGCTGATCAAGGGTGATTTGCGCGGCATCGCGATTGCAAGGGCGCTGTCCGATGCCACGGTGGCCAATATGAAACAGAACCTGTTGTTCGCCCTCCTCTATAACGCGCTGGGAATTCCAATTGCTGCCGGCGTGCTGTACCCGCTGACCGGCTGGCTGCTGTCGCCGATGATCGCGGCCCTGGCCATGAGCTTCAGCTCGGTGTCGGTGATCAGCAACGCGCTGCGCCTGCGGGGCACCCGCTTGATCACTGACCCCGTGGCGGAGAAATCGAAAATAACAAAAATGTAATGTGCGCGACAGCTTGTTGTCGGTGCCAGTTGACGACAATGCAGTCATTGTATTTACCAAAGGATCTCTTTATGACAACCCGATTTCATTCTGTCTTGCTCCTGGCGCTTGCCACCGCAGGTTTCGCAGTGCCCGCCGTAGCCCAAACAGACCACAACATGCATGGCATGCCAGTGGCGATGCCCGCCCCAAATGCCGCTGAGGCCGCCCTGGGTGAAGGCCTCGTGAAGAAGATCGACAAAACCAAAGGAACCGTCACCTTGGCGCATGGTGCGCTGCCCAACGGCATGCCGCCCATGACCATGGCCTACAAGGTCAAAGACGCTGCCTGGCTCGATCAAATGAAGGTCGGGCAGAAGATTCGCTTTGCCACCGATCCGGCAGATGGCGGCATGACGGTGCTGCGTTTTGAGCCGATCAAGTAAGACTTTGCGTTGGCGCTGATACCTCCGCATGAAACCCTCCGTCTGGACGCTTGTTTTTGGCGCCTGGCTGATCGCCGCCATAGCCACACTCGGTGCCTTGTTCATGAGCGACATCATGGGCTTTGCGCCTTGTGTGCTGTGCTGGTACCAGCGTATCTTCATGTTCCCGCTGGTTTTCGTCCTGGCGGCGGGGCTCTTTCCGTTTGACCCGCGAGTAATGCGCTACGCCTTGCCATTGGCCAGCGTCGGCTTGTTGGTGGCAGGCTTTCACCTGCTGCTGGTTGCGGGCGTCATCCCGGAGAGCCTGACCCCATGCCGACAAGGCATCCTCTGCTCGACCGTGCAGGTTGAATGGTTGAGTTTTGTCACCATTCCCTTGCTTTCCTTCTTCGCATTTTTGGTGATCAACGCGCTGCTGATCGTCGCTTACTTGAAGACACCCCCATGAAACAAAAAAATATTTTTATCGCGGCCTCCATGCTGCTGATCGCCGCGTTCGCCCTTGGTACCTTTTTTTACAAGAACCAACAAACCCAACAGGCAGAAAAGCTGGCGGTGCAAAACCAGGCGGCGCTGGTGCGCGCGGACTCCCCGAGCTTTGGCAATCCCGACGCGCCAGTGCACATCGTCGAGTTTTTCGACCCGGCTTGTGGCACCTGCCGCGAGTTTTACCCGCTGGTGAAAAATTTGATGGCGGCCCATCCCGGCAAGATCCGGCTCACTATGCGCTATGCGCCCTTTCACCCCGGCTCGGATCAAGTGGTCAAGGTGATGGAGGCAGCGCACAAGCAAGGAAAATTCCAGCCAACGCTGGAGGCACTGTTTGCGTCCCAAGCGGTGTGGGTGCAGAACCATACCGCGCAACTGGATCTGATCTGGTCGCCGCTCGCCAGCTTGGGCCTCGATATGGAGCGCATTAAAAGCGACATGAATTCACCGGAGATTGCCCGCACCATTGAGCAAGACCTGGCGGATGCCAAAACCATGAACGTCACCATGACGCCCGAATACTTCGTCAATGGCAGACCGCTGCCGAGCTTCGGCTTCGAGCAGTTAAAGGCCCTTGTTGACGAGGCGCTGGTCAACACCAACACAAAGTAAACCTATGCAACACGTATTACGCGCCGGCGCTATCGTTGCGGTGCTGGTCATGGCTGTGCCCGCTGGCGTGCTCGCCAGCGAAGCGGTACCAGGCGCCAGTCTGCAAACCCTGCTTGAACTCGCCCAAGCGAGCAATCCGGAATACGCCAGCATGCGTTTTGAGGCCCAGGCCGCTACTGAACGTGTCAAGCCTGCGGGCGCTTTGATGGACCCAAAATTTCGCATCGAGTGGATGGACGTCACCAAAATGGGTGAGCAGAACCCAACGCTGTGGCCCAGTGATGTCGGCAGCACCAAATACACACTGATGCAGGATATTCCGTGGTTTGGCAAACGTGACTTGAAACGGGACATTGCTCACTTTGAGGCTGAAGGCAGCCTGGGTAAAGCGCTGGGCACCTGGCTTGAGCTGGCGGCCAGGATCAAGACCTTGCAGGCGCAGCGTTACTACCTGCGCGGCAATAAAGAATTGACGCAAGAAATTCTTGACCTGATGGCGCGCCTGGAGCAAGTCGCCCAAAGCCGTTATGCCGGTGGTCTGGCGGCACAACAAGATGTCATCCGGGCCCAGGTTGAGCAAACCAATATGAGGAATGAGCTGGTGATGATCGAGAGCGAGAGCCTGCAAGTTGATGCGCGCTTGAATGCCCTGTTGGCGCGCCCTGCGATGGCAGCGCTGGCCGCACCCGAGAGCCTGCGCCCCTTGCCCGCACAAGCGCTGCTGGACGCGGCAAAGTTGGAAGAG
>DATCIC010000119.1:0-3318 GCA_036508025.1 Rhodoferax sp.
TCCAGGTTGCAGGCATGGCGCTCATTCCCGGCAAACCCGCACCCCGACTCAGGGCCAGTAACAGTGTCTCAACCTGATCGTCGGCATGCTGCGCAATAGCTATACTTTTTATAGCTTCTTGCGCATATTCCACGAGGGCTACAGCCTCAAAAGCTTTATATCTGGCACGTCGTGCGACATCTTCTGGACTCTGGCCTGATGCGTGACGAGCGTCCACTCTTTTGACCACGAGCGGCAGGCTCCACTGCGCACAAAAGGTTTGGCAATGCCGCTCGAAGTCATCGCCCGCCGCTTGTACCCCATGGTGAATGTGGATGGCATGTACCTGCCCGGGCCATTTTTCGGCACAGGCCAACAGCAAAGCGGTGGAGTCGGCCCCGCCACTGAAAGCCACCGCCAGCGGCAAGGTCGGCGTAAAAGCGGCCATAGCGTCGGCCAACGTTGCAGTCAAACGGCCACCCAACTAAAAACGATACAAACGAGCCAGCCCACGCTACTTGGCCGCCGCCTTGGTATCAATAAACCGACCGTAGCTTTGCAGGCGATCGTAGCGCCGGTCCAGCAGCTCCTTGACCTTGAGGTCGCTGACCTGGCGGTAGGCGTCGGTCAGGGCGCGCTTGAGGAAAGCAGCCATCTGTTTGTAATCGCGGTGCGCGCCGCCCACTGGCTCGTTGACGATCTTGTCAATCACGCCCAGCGCCTTGAGCCGGTGCGCGGTGATGCCCAGCGCGTCCGCCGCTTCCTGCGCCTTCTCCGACGTCTTCCAGAGGATGGAGGCGCAGCCTTCGGGGCTGATCACCGAATAAATCGAATACTGCAGCATCAGCACCTGGTCGCCAATGGAAATCGCCAGGGCGCCGCCCGAGCCCCCCTCGCCGATGATGGTGGTAATGATGGGGACTTCGAGCTGTGCCATCTCGAAAATGTTGCGACCAATGGCCTCGGATTGACCCCGTTCTTCAGCATCGATGCCGGGGTAGGCACCGGGCGTATCGACAAAAGTGAAGACCGGCAGCTTGAACTTTTCAGCGGTTTTCATGAGCCGCAAAGCCTTGCGGTAACCCTCGGGCTTGCTCATGCCGAAATTGCGCAGGCCGCGCTCTTTGGTGTCACGCCCTTTTTGCTGCCCCAGCACCATGCAGGGTGTGCCATTGAAACGCGCCAGGCCACCCACAATGCTCAGGTCGTCGGCAAAATGGCGGTCGCCGTGCAGCTCGACAAAATGGGTGAAGATGTCATTGACGTAATCCAGCGTGTAGGGTCGCTCGGGATGACGGGCAATTTTGGTGATTTGCCACGGGCTCAAGTCGCTGTAAATGTCTTTGGTGAGCTGCTGACTTTTCTTGGCCAGTTGACCAATTTCAGTCGAAATATCCACCGCCGATTCGGTCTGCACATAGCGCAGTTCTTCAATCTTGTTTTCGAGATCGGCAATCGGTTGCTCAAAATCGAGGAATGTTTTCTTGGCCACAAATGACTCCTATACGGTTGGGGACAGAGCTTGTTCGACTATCGCGTAGCTGCGGCCTGTCCCACAAATTCTCTAATCAGTTGGGGACAGAGCTTATTCGCTTCGCGTAACTGCGGTCTGTCCCACAAGGTCTCAGTAATCCACCGGCAGTGGATCCAGCGAGCGCCAAATATACCAAGTTGCCACACTGCAATACGGCGCCCAGGCGGCGGCGACTTCGCGGGCGTCACTGCGGCTGACCACGTCGCCTGAAAAATAGTTCTTGCTGATGCCATTGAGCAGCCCCACATCGTCAAGCGGCAACACATTGGGGCGCATCAGGTGAAAGATCAAAAACATCTCAGCCGTCCAGCGGCCAATGCCACGAATGGCAATCAACTCGGCGATGATCGCCTCATCGTCCATGGTCTCCCAGGTCTCGACGTGCACCGCGCCACTGTCAAAGTGCAGCGCTAGGTCCACCAGGTATTCAACCTTGCGCACACTCAGGCCCGCTGCGCGCATGTCATCAACTTTGAGCTTGAGCACGTTAGCCGCTGTGATCTGCTTGGGCAGCAGCGCAAAGCGATTCCATACGGTTTGAGCCGCCTTGACCGAAATCTGCTGACCCACCACGCTGCGCGCCAGCGTCACAAAAGCATCGCCTCTGGTTTGCAGGCAGGCGTCGCCAAACTGCGGGATGAGCCGCTTCATCACCCGGTCTTTTTTCATCAGGTGTTTGCACGCATCGCTCCAGTAGGCAGGAGCCGCCGCCACTGACGCTATAGTGTTGGTAGCTAACATCGCACTATCCACGGGGGCTAGATGCCAAAATGACCATTATAAAAATCATGCCGCAACTTCCCAAAAGGTGCCTGCGGCCGAATCTTTCAAAACAATACCGCGAGCCAGCAGATCCTGGCGGATGCGATCAGCTTCGGTAAAGTTTTTAGCTGCCTTGGCCGCCGTGCGTTGCGCAATCAACGCCGCAATGGACACCTCGTCGAGCGTGGCGCCAGCCTGCAAAAAAACTTTCGGGTCGCCTTGCAGCAAGCCAAGGCATGCGCCCAGCGCCTGCAACAGACCCGCCAATTTCGGGGAACGGGTTTTATTGACCTCTGTTGCCAGCTCAAACAGCACCGCCACTGCCTCGGGGGTGCCGAAGTCTTCATCCATCGCCGCCTTGAAGCGCGCAGCAAAAGGCTGGCCCCAGTCAATCTCAAGCAGCGGTTCGGGCGCCACCAAATCAAGCGCGGTGTAGAGGCGCTTGAGCGAATGCCGCGCATCATCCAGATGCGCGTCGCTGTGGTTCAGGGCGCTGCGGTAGTGCGCTCGAATGATGAAAAAGCGGGTGGTCTCAGCGTCATAACGCGCCAAAATGTCGCGGATAGTGAAAAAATTACCCAGGCTTTTGGACATTTTCTCGTTGTCGCGCGTCACAAAGCCGTTGTGCATCCAGATGCTGGCCAATGGTTTGCCGGTGGCACCCTCGCTTTGGGCAATTTCATTCTCGTGATGCGGAAACTGCAGATCAGCGCCACCGCCGTGAATGTCCACGGTCTCACCCAGCATCTCGCCGCACATGGCCGAGCATTCGATGTGCCAGCCAGGGCGGCCCTGGCCGTAAACACTCGGCCATTTCGCATCCGGCGGTTCGTTCGGTTTGGCTGTTTTCCAGAGCACAAAATCAAGCGGATCATCCTTGCCGTCCGCCACTGCCACCCGCTCACCGGCGCGCAACTCATCGACTGACTTGCCGCTGAGCTTGCCGTAACCCGGGAACTTTCGCACCGCGTAATTGACGTCCCCGTTGCCGGCCTGGTAGGCGAGACCCTTTTGTTCGAGCCGCCCGATCAGGCTTAACATTT
>DATCIC010000120.1:0-5965 GCA_036508025.1 Rhodoferax sp.
GGCGCGGTCGATGTATTCCTGCGCCTTGGTGAAATCGCCTGCCTGTAAGTGGCCACGCGCGATGTTGGCCAGGATGACCACAATGTTGGGGCGCGAAGCAGCGACTGATTCCCACACCCAGGTGGCATTTTTCCAGTCGCCCCAGCCTGCCATGGCGTCGGCGGCCATGGGTGTGAGCTTGCGGTAGTGCGGGTTGATGGCAATGCCTTCCTGCAAAAGTCGCAGCAGTTCGGCTTTGTCTGATGCCCAACGTGGGTCATTGGGCTGGCCAGAGCGTGAAATGTCCAGGGCAATCTTGGTGGCCCGCACGATCCGCGCCTCGCACAGAACCGCTTGCTGGGCGATGTACAAGAAAAGCCCGGTGCCGACCGCCGTGGCGCACATGGCGGCTACCGCGATGTGCGCATTGCATTGCACTATTCGCGATAAAAATGATCGACCGGGGTTCAAGCGGATGTCCGAGGCCGCAAGTACGGCCAGACTCAACGCAAACAGGGCGCCGGTGGTGGCCAGGCGCCACGGAAAGCCCGCGTTGCTGACCAGTAAAAAGACCAGCAGACTGGTCAGCGTGAGCACACGCAAGGGGGCTTCACGTTGCCCGGCTTCACTCTGATCGGTCCAGGTTCTAGAAGCTGCCCAAACCAGATACGCCAGCAGACACAGCAGAAACAGCCAGCCCACCAGACCATATTCGGCTAGCAACTGCAGTATTTCGTTGTGGGCGTAATAGTCAGTCTCCAACTGGCTGCCTGCGTCGAGGTACAGCGGCTCCTGCACCTCCCATGCCCCCGCACCAACCCCAGCCAAGGGGTGGTCCAGGATCATGCGGGCGGTGGCCTGCCACATCAAAATACGCACTGAAAACGAGCCCTGGCTGTATTCGGTGCCCTGGGCGATGGAGAGCGTACGACCAAAGGCACGGTCAATGGCATCACCTTGCCCCGACTCCATGATCAAGCTGCGGTTGCCTGTGTCGATGCCACCCACGGTCAAGACTGTGGTGATCAGCAGCGTCACCAGAGCCAGGCCGTGGCCGATACGCCAGCCGGTTGATACCACCTGACTGCGGTACAAGTAGACAATGGCCGGCAGCAGCAGCGTCAATAGCAACAGTCCCGTTAACGCTGATCGAGTACCTGTCATCATCAATGCCACCACGTTGAAACCGAGCGAAAAGGTCAATAGGAACACGGAGGTCTTGTCGCGCAGCCGCATCAACAGCAGCACCGAAAAGGGCAGGGTGCAAACCAGGAACTCGGCAAAAAAATTACGGTTGACAAAGGTAGACGCCGGGTTGGGTCCTTGGGCAAAAAACTTCCAGTCAAACCAAAATTGCAAGGCGGCCCACAGCGAAGCCAGTACCGCACCAAGGTGAATTCCCCAGGCCAGGTGGGTGACCCGAGCGAGGGTCAGGGTATTCATGCCCAGGAAGAGAATCAGGCTGAACACAAACCAGCGAATGGCTTCCACGCCGCCAAGGTAGGTGTGCGACCACGCCATGCTGCCCAGGGCATAGGCCATCAGAGCCAGCGGGAGAAAGAGCAGGCGGTGGACTTGAATCAGCGTGTTGGCGCGGCGCTGCTGCCAGAAGAACGCGAAGGAGGCGGCCAGCGCGAATGCCGAGACACTGATCGACTTCAAGGTGTCTTGCAGCAGTTCTTCATGCGCCGCGCCCAGGGCGGGCACTATGACCATCATCAGCGACAGCAGCAGGGCGGTCCAGTTGGATTGGGTGTCTGTCACTGACGGGTTTATGCCATTTCAGGCTGTGGCGCTTATGCAGCATGCGTGAGCAGCTACTAAAAAAAGAGTGTTCATGAGGCTGCCGAGGCGGCAATTGAGCACCGACGTTCTGGGGAGGGGCTTATTTCCAGCATTTGTCGCGTAGCGCGCCCGTGTCCGGCGTCGTGGCCGAGCCTATCAACACACCTCGCACACCTGTTGATGACAGCGTGAAGGATCCGCATTCGTCGGGGGCCATTTTTCCGCCCAAAATAGGCGCCATTCTGAGGGTGAATGAACTGCTGTCCGCCGTAATGGCGTAGTTTCCGGCAGGGGCAATGCTGGTGTTGAGTTGGTAGAGAGCAGTGCCGTCAGCAGGCGATTTTCTCAGGACTTCGGGCATGCCAACGGGCGGCGTGGCGGTGACGTCACCCATTACGCTACCGCCGCTCCGATCCTGGTCGTATCTGTCATTGGCCGCATAAAAGCGCTGCATGAATTGCGCGGCTTGCAGTAATTGGGTTCTGGCATCGGCGCGGTTGGCCCGTGCGATGTAGCTGGTGTAGGACGGCATCGCAACAGCGGCCAGGATGCCGATGATGGCTACCACGATCATGAGTTCGATCAGGGTGAAGCCAGACACACGGGCTGAGCGCTTGCGGCGCCTAAAACGAAAGTGCATGAAATTTATTCCTTGTTGATTGGCAATTGAACTCACTTTTTTATCAGCGCATGAAAAGTTGACGCCACTCGCGCGACTTCAGGCCGGGGGTCCACACCGTCGATGGAGGGCATGCGTTGCCACCGACTTGACCGCATTCAAGCTGAACCTTCGTGCAAGCGGACTGTGCCGTCTCAATGCAGTAGGTGTCCTTGACTTTTGTTGACTCTATGGAGATGGGCGTGGGGCGCCCATCAACGGGGTCTTGCCAGCCGTTGACCAACGCATCCGATGCATCAATGACGCCGTTACCATTGGTGTCCAGTACTTTCTTGGTCGGGCCCGAACCCGTCAATCCGTCGATGATATAAGCCCATCCTGATCCGCTTCCGGTTTGCACGCAAAGGTCTGAGGCGGCGGAGTTAACCGGGGAAATAGTGGTGGCCAAAATGAAAGTGCCCGACAGTCCTTCAATCGGATAGGCCACGCGCTGGCCACTGTTGGGCAGATTGACATACCAGCCGCGCACCCCGGTCAAACCATTTCCCCACGTCACTGTGTTAGCTGAAACATTGAAATAGGCAACCGCCGGGGTGCCCACATTGACGGTGGTGATGGTTTGCTGTACGAGCGATGTCAGCCCGGTCACCGCGGCGCCGCCAGGCGTTGTGGTTGCGCCAAAAGGCTGAGCATCCCAAACGCCATACAGTCGCTGTGCCGTCAGGTTGGTCGTGTCAGCTGCTTCAAAAAACTTGCCAGTTCCAAAGGTCACTACGTAGCCACCATTGGGGTGCGGCAGCACCGCGGGTGTCGCGGTAATGGGTTGAGCACTTCCGGCTGCGTAGAGTGCACTGCCCGACAAACCCACCGTCCAGCTGCCGGTGGCTCCTGTCAGGTCAAATTTCCACATATTGCCCTTGAGGTCGCCCGCATAGGCACCCACGATGCGCTGATTGGCATCGCGCACAATCCGCACCCCGCCGAGGCCATTGCCACTGGTGTCCACGCTGATTTCCTTGAGCAAAACGCCGGTTTGCAGGTTCACCACAAACAGGCTCGCCACGCCTGAGGTACTGGCAAAGCCGTTGCCGAAAATGGCGACCCAGTCACCACTTGGCAAGATGCCGGCCTGCACGTCGCTCATGACGTTGCCCAAGTTTGAGAATCCGCTGGTGCTGGAGTTAACCTCCCACATCACTTTGCTCGCATTCATGCCGATGGGGTCAGTCACATCCAGCGCGTACACAGCCTTTGCCCCTGCGCCGGTGGTGCCCAACAACATGTTTTTCCAGGCGCCGCTTAGATAAGCATCTGTTTCCACATTGGGGCCATCGACGTAGTACTGATGGGTGTAAGGCGTTACTGTCAACTTCAAAAGATTGGGCACGACGGCCTTGGGCACAAAGGCAAAAGTCTCTGCGCCGGTGCTGTCTCGAAACGCATGCAACATGCCGTCGTTAGCACCCACGAACAGAGCGCCTTCAGACCGAGCGGCTTTGCTGGCGACAAAAGCCCGGTAGTCGCCGAAGGAGCCACTGGGAAGCAGTTTTTCGTAGCTGATATCCACGTTATTCATGATAAATACGGGGCTTGAATTGACGATATCGCCCAATTTCGCATTCCGGTCGCGATAAATACCGCCGATCTTGCGAATCTCCTTGCTGGAGTCGCCGCGCAGGTAGGCCACCTGATCAGTACTCAGGCCGGTGCTGCTTGTGTCAAAGGTGACGGCCGCGCTGCCGTTCCAGGTGACGATATTGCGTGAACTCGCGGCCGGGATGGTACTGATGGGATCCCCATTCGTGTCGACTCCCTGTTCCACTTGCCAGAAAATGTTTTGGGGCACCTTGTCGTTGCCCGTGACGGCGTCCAGCTCAATGGCGGAGACTCTGCCTGACCAAGTTCCAGGGACATACTCTGGCTTGTATTTGCGAGTGCCATTTTTCAAGAATGTGGTTGATACGGCAACACCGGACAAGGTCTGCGGTGTACCGGCGATGGTGGTCAACATCTTTGTCAAACCGGCCGTCAGCTCCGTCGAGTTGTTGGCGTTCAGCAAGTTGCCACGTCCATTAATGGTGGCATGCCAAGTGTCATCGATGGTGGTGGGCTGATTTTGAGTGGGTGTAGGCCAGGAAGTTGTCCCCGATGTCAAACCAGCCAAGGTTGTGGTGTTGTGGGGCAAGGTGCCATCGATGCCAAGCGTGACCGCATAAAACGACATGTTTTGCCAAGTCGAAGGGTTATTGATCCCATTGGCATTGATGACCGGGACGCGGTTGGCCAAGTCTGGCCGCAGGTCTCGACCCCAGTAGTACATGGCAAGGTCTGCCATGGTATTGCTGGCATTATCTTTGTACGGGGCAATTGGCGTGTAGACATAGGCAGGGCCTACCGCAGGGGTGATGCTGAACCCCGTGTTGTCACTGTTGCCCGCCGTGGTGGGCTGTGTGCCGTTCCAATAGCCATCGGTCATCAGCATGGAAAATGAGCGACGGCAGCTGGCGTGGCTACTGCTGGCCTCCGCGCTGGGACTCGACACGGTGCTAATGCCAGTTGATTTTGGATTGGGTACGGTTGCCCACGGTCCATCGCTGTCGGTTCGGCTGTAATACTTGCCGACATTGTTAACGGCGACAAGGTTCGGTGTGCCGTTGTTAGCGGTCAGACCGTATATCCAACTAAAAAACAAATCTTTGACTCCGCCCGCCGCCGTATCCAAGGAGGAGACGCCCCGTTGCAAATTGTTGCCATTGAGCTGATCAATGGTGCCATAACCGAGCCGGATTGCGTCGGCTGCGATGGGTTGAAAGGCGTGGCCGATCCCGGTGATTGACATCTTCAGTCGGGTGGAATACCACATGTTCCAGTTCGAGTAGTTTTGTGCCTCTTCAGTGGGTGTGCATGACGTGGCATTCCTTATGCAATCTGTTCGATTGATGAACTTCGGAAAGACCGTGCCCGCTGCCAGAGTGCCGGTATTGACGGTGTTGGGATAACTGGCGCTGCTTCCTGCCAGCACCAGTGACGCCGGGGGCGTAAAACTGGGGTTGTAGTAGTCTGTCAAGTTGCCCAATTGGCTCGTCGTGTAGATGCCTGTTGAGTTTCGAAAATATACCTCCCACGAAGTACTTGGTGCGCTTACTGCCAGTGACTTTCCCTGGTAGTCGACCCGAGGCAAGTAGCGAACGCGTGGATCGTAATAAATCCGGTTGACGTCTGGTGAATATTGGGCATATTTTTTTGTGCTTGGCCCCGTCATTCCCATGCCACTTGAATCAATATTTCCGTATTGATAGATGTAGCTGGCGCCCATTGAGCCAGAGGTGTCGAGCATCAAGGTCAAATTGGGAGGCACGGTGTTGGGCCGATTCAACAAGGGCTCTTGCGCAACTTGTGCCAACAAGGGCGTCAGCATCGCAGTCAGTGCGATCACCACAAATAGCGGTTTCAAGGAGTGTTGGAACATGGTGTTACCTCGATCAGTGTTGATGGTTGAATCAATGCTTCTTGCCATGCTTGCCATGCCCGCGATCACCGCCATCGCCGCCATCGCCGCCATCGCCGCCAGTGCCGCCAGTG